>NZ_JBKVWU010000134.1:0-5495 GCF_046972485.1 Hominilimicola sp. | reverse complement strand
TGATAAAGTTGCGGCAATGAAAGATAATTATAAGAAAATGGGGCTTGACTGTCTTGTTATCTTAGGCGGTAACGGTACACATAAAACGGCTAATTTACTTTCTGAAGAAGGTCTTAATGTGGTTACAATGCCAAAGACGATTGACAATGACGTTTGGGGTACGGAAATGACTTTCGGTTTTCAAAGTGCCGTTGATATTGCAACGGAAGTGATAGACTGTATTCATACAACAGCTACTTCTCACGGACGTATTTTTATTGTTGAGGTAATGGGACATAAAGTAGGTTGGCTTAATTTGTATGCAGGTATCGCAGGCGGTGCGGATATAATTCTGTTGCCTGAAATTCCTTATGATATTAACGAAATTGCCAAAGTTATCGAAAAGAGAGAACAAGCCGGAAAGAGATTTTCAATTCTTGCCGTTGCAGAGGGTGCAATTTCAAAAGAAGAGGCAAAGATGAAGAAGAAAGAGCTAAAAGCACTTCGTGCGTCAATGCCTTATCCGTCAATCTCTTATAAGATTGCAAAGGAACTTGAGGAAGTTACGGGTCACGAAATCAGAGTAACTGTTCCGGGACACTTCCAAAGAGGCGGAAGCCCTTGTGCATATGACAGATTTCTTTGCACACGTTTCGGTGCGGCTGCCGCAAGACTCATAAAGAACGAACAGTACGGCTTTATGGTTGCATTGCAGAATGAAAAAATTGTTCCTGTACCGCTTGGCGAGGTGGCCGGAAAACTTAAAAAAGTCCCTGTTGACAGCGATATTATCGAGGCGGCAAAGGAAATAGGCATATCATTTGGTGACTAAAATTTTGCAGATGTCAAAAAGTCAGTTAGGATTTTGGAAAAATGAACCCATATATAAGGCTCTCCGTGATTGTGGAGAGCCTTATTCTTTTAATTCGTCTAAAAGACGTTCAAGACATTTTTTCTCTATTCTGCTGACGTAACTGCGGCTTATGCCGAGTATATCGGCAATTTCTTTTTGCGTTTTTTTCGGCTGATTACCGAGTCCGTATCGCCAACAGAGAATATTTATTTCGGTTGGGGCTAATATTTTTTTCATTGCGTTGTACAGTTTTTGAGCTTCAAGTTTGCCGGAAATGAGGTCGGCAATATCTGTTGAATCGCAAGTCAGTATATCCGAAAAAGTCATATTGTTGCCCTCACGGTCTGTGCCGATACTTTCATCAATGGAAATTTCATTTTGAAGTTTCTTTGACGAACGCATAACCATAAGCACTTCATTCTCAATACAACGTGAAATATATGTAGACAGACGTGAATTTTTTTCAGGATTGAATGTGTTTATTCCTTTGATAAGACCGATTGTGCCGATAGATATAAGGTCCTCAAGATTTTTTTCGTCAGCATACTTTTTTGCAATGTGTGCAACAAGTCTGAGATTGTGTTCGATAAGTACATTTTTTGCACTTTCATCACCTTTTGCATACAAGTCAAGATATTTCTTTTCTTCACTTTTGTTTAATGGCTTTGGAAATGTCGCATTACCCGAAACGTATCCGGCAAGTATTAAAACAGTCTGTATCCATTCAAAAAATAAACCGCCAAGAAACATATCTCATAACCTCCTTTACACATAATATGCTTAACATATCGTACAAATAGCTAAATTGATGTCCTTATTTTTGTTAAAATTCGGAAAATTGGGTAAAATTAAAATGGTTGACGTAAAATGTCTTTTTATTGTAAACAATACGATATTGACTTGAAATGAGGAACATAATATAATGATAATTGAATAGGTATGAAATATTGAAATCGGAGGGTAGAATATATGCTATGTAAAGTATGTGGAGCTCAGATACCGGATGATGCTCAAGAATGTGAATTTTGCGGTACAAAAGTTAATGAAGATGCAAGTGCGGCAGAAGAAACAAAAGTAATTAATACAGATGAAATAGAAAATGCGTATCAGGAACATCAAGCCGAGTTGAATGAAAATTTGGGTGATGAACAAAATGATAATTCTGAAGAACAAGAAAATTCAGAAGGTGATGAAATCTATGATGATAATGAAAGAAGACGTCGTGAACAGGTAAAGAAAATGATGGAGGATAAGAAACAACAGTTGTCTGAAATCGAACGTCGCCGTAATGAAAAAAGAAAAAAACAAAGACGTAATCGTATTGTGCTTATCGGTGCAATTTGTGCTCTTGCAGTTGCTGCTGCCGGAATAGGTGTGTATTATCTTGTGTCTAACGTCAACGGCGGAAACAAAATAGAGGAAACACCTGCACCGTCAGTTGCAGTTGTGTCAACACCGAGTGTAATTGCAACACCTGCGGTAAGTGAAGAACCTGTACAGACGCCTGAGTTGTCAATGGAAACATCTCCGAGAGATGAAAACAGTACATCATCAAACAGCCAATCGTGGTCTGCAACAGGTAATACAGGCAGCGGTACATCAGCCTCAAGGAGCGGAAGTACATCGTCAAGCGGCACAACATCTAAGAGTAATACTTCAAAAGGTTCATCAAGTACATCATCTAAAGGAAAAGGTTCAAGCGGTTCATCATCAAGTACATCAAGTTCAAGCGGTACAGGCTCATCGTCAAATACATCATCTGCACAAAACAGCGGAGTTTCATCTTCAAACATTTCTTCACAGCTAAGTACAGGCGGTGAAGTTATATATGACTCAAATGCCGGAAAACATTTAATGACATTTGTAACTAATAATGTTAAATATTACGCAACTGTTTCAGCCGGTAGTACAACGGAACAGATAAACGGCAAGCCTTACACGATAACGGCTGTACCGACGTCGGAAACGTATAACGGAAATACTGTATATGAAATTACGAGTATAACGAATTATGCAGGTGACTATATACTTGCAAATTCGGGTACAAAACTTCTTACAAATGATGATATTAAGGGAATGTCAAAGCACGACCTTGCACTTGCGAGAAACGAAATATATGCCCGTCACGGACGTAAATTCCAAACGGAAGAATACAGCAAATATTTCAGCAGTAAGTCTTGGTATTCAATTAATCCGAATTATAATTACAGTGATGATGACAGTAATCTTAATTCGATAGAAGTTAAGAATGTACAATTTATATTAAATGCTGAAAGAAATTAAATAATATCAATAAACTAAAAAGTCTGACCCACAGGGTCAGACTTTTTAGTTTATGCTGTCAATATCATAAGGTGTGATTTGATATACAAAGTAATTGAGCCAATTTGAGAATAACAAATTAGCGTGGGAACGCCAACGGACGATCGGTTTTTTTGTAGGATCGTCATTAGGAAAATAGTGTTTTGGTATTATCGGATTTTTACCTTTGTCCAAATCTCTGAAATATTCATCACGCAACGTTGTTGCGTCGTATTCTGCGTGACCTGTTACAAAAATACGTCTGCCGCCTTTTGTAAATACGATATACACGCCCGCCTCTTTTGAATCACAAAGAATTTCAAGCTCTTTAACCTTTTTTATATCCTCTGCACGCACTTCCTGAAAACGTGAATGCGGTGCGTAAAATTCATTGTCAAAACCTCGTACAAGCTTTGCCGTGCGTCTGTTCACCTTGTGCTTGAAAACCCCCGAACATTTTTCTTTTAACGGATGCTTCGGCACACCGTAATGATAGTAAAGACCGGCAAGTGCCGCCCAACATATGTGCAATGTTGAAGTGACGTGAGTTTTGGACCAATCCATTATGCGTGTAAGCTCGCCCCAATAATCAACATCTTCATATTCAAGGTTTTCAACAGGCGCACCTGTTATAATCATTCCGTCATATTTTGAATCTTTTATTTCATCAAAGGTTGTATAAAATGTTGCCAAATGTTCTGACGGTGTGTTTTTTGATTCGTGTGTATCCATTTGCAGAAAATCTATTTCAATTTGCAACGGTGAATTTGAAAGCAGTCTTAAAAGCTGTGTTTCGGTAGCTATTTTAGTCGGCATCAAGTTCACTATTACAATTTTAAGCGGACGAATATCTTGGTGCATAGCCTTTTTTTCACTCATAACAAAAATATTTTCTTTTCTGAGCTGTGCTGTTGCCGGAAGTTTGTCCGGTATCTTTATAGGCATATATATCCACTCCCTTGCTTAATATACTAACGTTTATTATAACACAAAACAGTATATATTACAATAGATTATCATTAATTATAATATAACAGAAAATTTGCAATATGTATAAATTATACCCAAAAGCATTATAATAAGTATAGTACGGAGGTGTGTACAGTGATAAATGATACAGATACAGAAAGCAATATAGCGGAACAGGAACGACGGAATATTGAGGATTTGGGAAGTGTTGAAACAAAAAATCCGAGAGGTAATATACATTGTCTGAATATAATCGGTCAGGTTGAGGGACATATGGTATTGCCGCCGCAGAACAAGACAACGAAATACGAACACGTTCTGCCGCAGCTTATAGCGATTGAGGAAAATCCGGAAATTGACGGACTTATGGTGCTTTTAAATACGGTAGGCGGTGACGTTGAGGCAGGATTGGCAATAGCTGAAATGATAGCCGGAATGAGCAAACCTACCGTTTCGCTTGTTTTGGGCGGCGGACACAGTATAGGTGTACCGCTTGCGGTTGCGACGGATTATTCGTTCATTGCACCGACCGCAACTATGACAGTGCATCCGCTCAGAATGAACGGCGTTGTAATCGGCGTTATGCAGACATTTCAATATTTTCAGAATATGCAGGACAGAATAATTGATTTTGTTGTTTCAAATTCAAATATATCATACGACAAATTTAAACAGTTAATGCTCACGACTGATGAAATAGCAAACGACGTGGGGAGTATATTATTTGCAAAAAAGGCGGTTGAATACGGACTTATAAATGAAATGGGCGGACTTAAAGACGCACTTGAAAAAATGTATGAGCTGATAGAAAAGGAGAGAGAAAATAAAAAATGATTTATTCAATAGTGCCGACAGATGTTGTGTTTTTCGACAATACTCAAATAAGACAAAGACATCTAAAAATGTATAACAACGTGACACTTGAATTGACAGACGGACGCGTGGAGAGAATTATAAGCACAAATCCTCAGGATTATCTGAAATATCATAATTTACTCGGTTCAAACAATATTTAGAAAAAAAATCTTGCAAAACTTTGTCTTATGGTGTATAATGTAACAGATTGCCGTACTCGTGGCAATACACTAATGAAGGAGGAAAAGAATATGCAAGATAATGTATATGACGTTTTGCTGGAGCGTGGACTTATTGCCCAGACAACACACGAACAAGAGATACGAGAATTATTAGGAAAGGAAAAAGTTACGTTCTATATTGGCTTTGACCCAACAGCAGACAGCCTTCATGTAGGACACTTTTTGCAGATGGTCGTAATGCGACATATGCAGAATTACGGACACAGACCGATTGCCCTTGTCGGCGGCGGTACAGGTCATATCGGTGACCCGTCGGGAAGAACCGATATGCGTCAGATGATGACAAAGGAAATAAT
>NZ_JBKVWU010000133.1:0-5507 GCF_046972485.1 Hominilimicola sp. | reverse complement strand
ACGAACACCTTTCCGAAACAATAACACTTGACTTCCTTTCCGAAAAATTCTTTATAAATAAATACCACCTGTGTAAGCTGTTCAAGAAAAATACGGGATACACACTAAGTCAATATATCAATCATAAACGCATACTTCTTGTACGCGAACTGCATACGCAAGGTCAGTCACTCCTTGAGGCAAGCACCAATGCCGGTTTTAATAATTACTCGCATTTTTACAGACAGTACGTCAAAAAAACAGGTATGACGCCAAAAAATATGAATTAAAAAAGGGAGATACATCTGTTGTATCTCCCAATTAGTTTATTTCATTTGATTTTCGTAGCTTTCAATCATCTTTTTAACCATCTGACCGCCTACACTGCCGGCTTGTTTCGCTGTCAGTTCACCGTTATAGCCTTGACCAAGTGTTACGCCTACTTCTCTTGCTGCTTCCATTTTGAATTGTTCCAATCCTGCTGTTTTGCTTTTCTTTGACATGATTATTTCTCCTTTACATAAAGTATTTAAGTGAGTAATTAACTCATTCATAATTTATGTAAAATACGAAAATATAAACATACAATTTTTACTAATTCATAACAATGTCATCACTGATTATACTTTCGGCACGTTTACGAAGTCCGCTGTACTTTTCGGACTCCAAATGTCTGTCCTCAACCATAATCTTTTTTGCCGCCTCCTGCGACATAGCAAGAATATCTCTGTCCTCAAACAGATTCGCAATTCTCATTTCAGGCAAACCGTGTTGACGTGTGCCGAAAAAATCACCCGGTCCGCGAAGTTTTAAATCCTGTTCACTTATATAAAAACCGTCGTTTGAAATACACATAGTTTCCATACGTTTTTTAGTCACTTCATTTTTACCGTGTGCAAATAATATGCAAAATGCCTGTGCATTGCCACGTCCGACACGGCCTCTAAGCTGATGAAGTTGCGACAGTCCGAATCGTTCGGCATTTTCGATAACCATAATATTTGCGTTCGGTACGTTTACGCCGACTTCAATTACCGTTGTCGATACAAGTATGTTAATCTCTCCGCGCACAAACTCGTCCATTACTTCCTCTTTCAGCTTTGCTTTCATTTTTCCGTGCATAAGACCGATTTTGAACTCGGGAAATATCGCCTGCAACTTTTCCGCAAGCATTTCGGCATTTTGCAAGTCGCTCGTTTCCGTTTCCTCAATCAACGGACATACAACGTACGCCTGCATACCTGCACTTACGTTTTTTTGTAAAAATGCAAAAATGCGTTTTCGCATACTTTCACCGACTGCGTACGTCTTAACGGGCTTTCTTCCCGGCGGTAATTCATCAATAACCGATATATCCAAATCGCCGTACAAAATAAGTGCAAGTGTTCGCGGTATCGGCGTTGCCGACATAATAAGCATATGCGGATTATTTCCCTTTGCCGCAAGTTTTGCCCTTTGTTCAACGCCAAATCTGTGTTGTTCGTCGGCCACCACAAATGCAAGGTCATAAAACTCCACCGCGTCTTGAATTATCGCGTGAGTTCCGACAACAACGTCTGCGACACCTGTCGCAATCAAGTCGTATGCACGTCTTTTTTCCTTAGCTCGCATACTTCCGGTAAGCATTACCACCGTTATACCCGTACCCTTGAAAAATTCAGCCAATGTTTCTGCGTGCTGAGTTGCAAGAATTTCGGTCGGCGCCATCATTGCGGCTTGATGACCGTTTTTTACGGCGGTATAAATTGCCGCCGCCGCAACAGCCGTTTTACCGCTTCCGACATCACCTTGAACAAGTCTGTTCATCATCTTACCGCTCTTGCAATCCTTCAAAATTTCATTCAGCGTTTTCTTTTGTGCGTTTGTAAGCGAAAACGGCAGATTATCCGTAAATTCATGCACACAATTTATATCTTCAAACACAATACCGTCCTGCGATGTATTTATATCCTTTCTTCCGCTTAACGCAAGCTGAAGCACAAGCAGTTCTTCAAATACAAATCGTTCTCTTGCAATGTTGTAGCTTTCAAAGTTTTCGGGAAAATGTATGTTTTTCATTGCAAAATTAAGCTCTGCAATGTGATATTTTTCTCTTATATCGGACGGAATATATTCCTCCATTCGTCCAACTTCCTTTATTGCAAGCTCCATTGTCGACTGTAAAATTTTCTGCGTCAGTCCGCTTGTAAGCGGATAAAGCGGTACTATTTTACCCGTAAATCTCTCTTTACCCTCTTGTTCACAAACAGGGTTCACCATTTCAAGTTTACCTCTGTTCTTAGTTACCTTGCCGTATAAAACATACTTATCGCCCGTCTTAAACTGATTTTTTACATATCTGTTATTGTACCAAACCACATTCAAAACACCCGATTCGTCCGATACAATCATTGTTGAAATAAGCATATTCCTTCTTACTCTTGTTTCTCTGACAGGCGAAAAAACGGTAATGCTCACGCACACCGTTTCTCCCTCGACACAGTCGGCAATATCTTTCTTTTCCGTTCTATCCTCATGAGAACGCGGAAAATAGTAAAGTAAATCTTCGACTGTCTTTATTCCTTTTTTTGCGAATAATTCGGCTCTTTTCTCGCCGACACCTTTCAAATATCTTATATCCTTAGGCATATTCTGACTCCATAATATTATTCTGCGGAAATAATATAGTAGTAAAGCGGCTGACCGCCTTTCTTAAACGAAACTTCGATTTCATCGTCCGCATACTTTGTTTCAAGTGCTTTAAGCATCACATCAGCCTGCGGTTTCTTGATTTCCTTACCGTAATATACGTTCAAAAATTCAGTATCTTCATCAACCATCTGTGAAACTACCCGGTTAAGTACATCATCAATATCCTTGCCTACCGTTACGATTTTACCCTCAACCATTCCGAGAATATCATCTTTTTTAATTTCAATACCGTCGATTTCCGTATCACGAACAGCATAAGTAAGCTGACCCGATGTAACTCTGCCGATAGCCTTATTCATAGCCTTTTCATTAGCCTCTGCCGACTTTTTATCATTAAATTCCACCATTGCACTTATACACTGCGGAACTGACTTTGACGGAATTACAACGATTTTCTTATCCTCAACAAGTTCTGCGGCTTGATTTGCGGCCATAATAATATTTTTATTGTTCGGGAACACATAAACCGTCTTTGCCTTGACACGTTTTACGGCTTTCAAAATATCGTCCGTACTCGGATTCATTGTTTGTCCGCCCTCAATAACTCTGTCAACGCCAAGGTCTTTAAGAATATTTGTAATTCCCTTACCCATACATACCGCTACAAAACCGTAATCCTTTAATTCAACAGGTGCTTTCGGTTTAGGAGCTTTTTTAGGCTTTTCAGTCTTTTTCTCCGCCTTGACTTCCGCTGTTTTAACTTCGGCATTTTCCGAAGTCTGTTCATTACTTCCGTCAATAATAGACTTGTGCTGATGCTTCATATTATCTATTTTTAAATTAATCATTTCACCGAGTTTTATAGCCTCTTCAAGCACAAAACCCGGATGATTTGTATGAATATGCACCTTTACGATTTCATCATCGTCAATTACAAGCATACAGTCACCCTTTGGGGCAATAGTATCTCTGAACGTACTTACGCTAAGACCTTTTTGCTTTTTCTCAACGATAAATTCCGTACAATATTTAAACTTTATATCTTCTGTCTTAATTGCCTCTTGTGACTTTTTCTTTACAGGAGCAGTCTGCATTTCAAGTGCTTCGCCTTGTCTTTCAACAACATTACCGCTCTTTAGATAAGACAGTGCACCCTCAAGCACAAACATCCAGCCTTGACCGCCTGCGTCAACAACGCCTGCCTGTCTTAATGCAGGTAGCATTTGAGTTGTCTTTTGAAGTGCCTTGTTACCTCTTTTAATAGCACTCTCCATTACGTCAATAATGTTTTCGTTTGTATTTGCGGCAAGCTGTGCACCTGTTGCGACTTCACGCGAAACAGTAAGAATTGTACCCTCTGTCGGCTTCATTACCGCCTTATATGCCGCATCCGAGCCGTCTTTTAAAGCAACTGCAAGTTCTTCCGCATTACATTCTGTTTTGCCTTTAAGGCTCTTTGATATACCTCTGAAAAACTGTGACAGGATAACACCGGAGTTACCTCTTGCACCTCTTAGAGTTGCGAATGACATTGTATCAGCCGCTTTTGTAAGAGTTGTGTCGCCTTTTTTCAAAAGTTCAGTCGCCATAGCCGTTGCGGTAAGCGACATATTTGTACCTGTATCGCCGTCCGGTACCGGGAAAACGTTAAGTTCATCAACAGTTTTTCTGTTATTATATAAATTATTTGCTCCGCTTATAATCATTTGAGCAAATGTGTTTCCGTTAAGCGTATTAATTTTAATCACCCCTAATCAGTTTTAGTCAACACGGACACCTTCAACACGAACATTAATTCTGTTCACTTTAATTCCAACTGTATTTTCGATAGTATATCTGACTCTGTTCACAATACTTTTACATATTGTATTAATATTTATGCCGTACTCAACGATAAGATGTATTTCTACGATAACTCCGCCTTCTTCAACTGTTATGCTGATACCTTTAGTCATACTGTCAGGCTTTAGGAGATTCACAATTCCGTCTTTTTTATTTCTCGATGCCATTCCGACAACGCCGTAACACTTTGTCGCAACCGCACCCGCAATTTCAGAGATAACGTTGTTTGAAATGGTTACCTCGCCTAAATCACCACTTGTTTTAAGTACCATCGCTCTATTCATTCCTTTCAATTCAAAATAATCCAAAATATCTATATATCTTTATTGTACTATAAAATTCAAAAATAGTAAATACCATTTTGAAAAAAAGGCACTTGCATTGACTTAAAATAAATTATATAATAAAAAGGAGCCTGCCGAGGCTCAAAAAATCACATCTTGCGATGTAATTTTTGAATATTTTGGTAGATAAATCAGAGGTTATATATTATGAGCAAACATTCAAAATTAATGAATTTTCTTTCGGGTATGCCTGATTTTGTTTTTGACTATATCGAAATTGCGTATAACGGCGAAAGCATTAATACACAAATCGGTTACAGTATAGATATTAAGACATTTTTGGAATATCTGCAAAAATTCAATTTCAGTTATATAGAAAAAATTGAAGATTTCACGGTAGCTGATATGGAAAAAGTTACGCTCCGTGATTTAAACGCTTTTACGGCATATCTAAAAGAATACGAAACCGACACCGTTTCGATTGACGGCAAACACATTAAACGAATCCGCCGCAACAGTGCTTACGGCATAAACCGTAAACTTTCAGGAATACGCGGACTGTTTTCGTATCTTTACAAAAACGACTTGATTTCTCAAAACGTAACGGATAAGTTGGATTTTAAAAAACTGCATCAAAAAATGAAACGTCCGCTTACATCACAAGAAACCGTCAACCTTCTTGACGTGATATATAACGGTGAAAAATATTATACAGGCCGTGACCTTACGGAATACAAGAACAGAAAAAAACGTGATATTGCACTTTTTACC
>NZ_JBKVWU010000132.1:0-5543 GCF_046972485.1 Hominilimicola sp. | reverse complement strand
CACCTATGCAGTCGCCCGAAGAAATGGAGTTTACATTCAAGGCCTGTGCAGGCGGCGGACAAGATGTTGTTCAGACGGAAAGCTTGGGTATGGCATTTGATAATAACAGATTGTTTTCAAATGTTGATATGCTTATTAAAAAAGGTGAAAAGGTATTCCTTTTAGGTCCGAACGGCTGCGGTAAAACGACGTTGCTTAAAATTTTAATGGGCGATTATGAGCAGACGGAAGGCTCATATAAAATCGGTGCGAATATCCATATAGGATACTATGATCAAATTCAAGAAAATCTTAATATGGATAAAACAGTTATAGACGAAGTATGGGATGAATATCCTAACCTTACTCAAACTCAAATCAGAAATGCACTTGCAGTATTTTTGTTTAAAGGCGAAGATGTGTTTAAGGAAATACATAAGTTGTCCGGTGGTGAGAGAGCGAGAGTTGAACTTGTAAAACTTATGCTTAAGAGTGTTAATCTGCTTATAATGGACGAACCTACAAACCATCTTGACATTGAATCGAGAGAGGCTCTTGAAAATGCACTTTCCGATTATGACGGTACTATGATAATGGTATCGCACGACAGATATTTTATAAATAAACTTGCCGACAGAATTTTGTATTTGACACCGAACGGTGTTGAAAGTTACAGCGGTGATTACGACAGCTTTGTGGCACGCAAAACGATTAAGACAGAACAGAAAACAGAGTCGGCAGGTCACCTTGATTATAAGGAGCAAAAGCGCTTGGAGGCTGAAAAACGTAAAACGCTTAATCGCTTTGCAAAGGTTGAGGACGAAATATCAAGTAAGGAATCGGAGGTTGAGGAACTTTCTAAAGAGCTTGAAAATTCCGATATTGCAACCGATTATGTCAAAGCAGGCGAGATAACCGATAAAATAACAGAATTGCAGGACAAAATCGAAAGCCTTATGGAAGAATGGGAACGCTTGCAAATGATAATAGAAGAAAGTGGGTATGACATATGAGAGCGGTTGTACAGAGAGTAACAAATGCCGATGTTAAAATTGACGGCAGAGTAAACGGAAAAATTGATAACGGCTTGCTTGTTCTTCTAGGTGTCGGCAACGGTGATACAGAAGAAGATATGAAGTATATCGCAGACAAGATTATAAAGTTGCGTATTTTCAGTGACGAAAACGATAAAATGAATTTGAGTCTTGAAGATGTCGGCGGAAGTATGCTTGTTATATCGCAATTTACTTTGTATGGCGATTGCTCACACGGCAGACGTCCGTATTTTGGCAATGCAATGGAGCCTGTCAGCGCAAATGAAATGTATGAAAAATTTGTTGCATATATCAGGGAACGAGGTATACATACCGAAACAGGCGAATTCGGTGCGGATATGAAAGTATCACTTACAAATGACGGTCCTGTTACAATAATTTTGGAGAGCAAGAACTGAGGTTGTGATTATGCGAAGAAAAGAACGTGAAGTTACGGATTACAATAAAATGATTGAAATATTGAAATCGTGTGACTGCTGTCGTATAGGGTTGGTGGACGATAAAGGTGCGTATATTGTTCCGATGAACTTCGGATATGAAGATAATAACGGCAAACTTACATTGTATTTTCACGGAGCGACAGAGGGGAAGAAGATTGATCTAATCAATAATCAACCCGAAATAAGTTTTGAAACAGATACGAAACATGAGCTTGTAACAAGTGATACTGCTTGCGGTCATTCGTATTTGTATCAAAGCATTATGGGTAGGGGACAGGTAAAAATAGTGGCAGACAGGGATACTAAAATTAAAGGACTTAATCAAATCATGCACCACTATACAGGTAAATCCTATTATGAATTTAACGAAAACGTGCTTGAACGCACGGCTGTCATAAAATTAGCTGTGACAGAATGGTCGTGCAAAGAACATTAAAACTTGTAAAAGCTATTGAAAACAGTGTCGATTAATGATATAATTAAAATAATATAATAAACGGAGGAAAGAAAATGCAGAATGAAACAGTAATTGTACTTGACTTCGGCGGTCAGTATAATCAGCTTATAGCCCGCAGAGTGCGTGAATGTAACGTATATTGCGAGGTTATGTCATACAAAAATTCTATCGAGAAGATTAAAGAAAAAAATCCGGTAGGTATCATTTTTACTGGCGGTCCGAACAGTGTGTATGACGAAAAATCACCACACTACGATAAGACGATTTTTGAACTTGGTATTCCTATTTTGGGTATTTGTTACGGCAGTCAGCTTATGGCATATACTCTTGGCGGTCACGTTGATACTGCTCCTGTAAGTGAGTACGGTAAGACGGAAATCACAACTTCTGAAAGTAAGTTGTTTGAAAATGTTGATAAAAATACAGTAGTTTGGATGAGTCATACGGATTATATCGATAAAATCCCGGAGGGTTTCAAGATTACTGCTTATTCTAATGATTGTCCGTGTGCGGCTTATGAAGATGAAGAAAAGAAATTGTATGCGGTACAGTATCACCCGGAAGTAAATCATTCTGTACAAGGTCAGCAGATGTTGAAGAATTTCTTGTTTAACGTTTGTGGTTGTAAGGGCGATTGGCTTATGTCCGATTTTGCCGAAAAATCAATTCAGGCTTTGCGTGAAAAGATTGGTGACGGTAAAGTTTTGTGTGCTCTTTCAGGCGGTGTGGATTCATCTGTTGCGGCAGTTATGCTTCATAAAGCGGTAGGCAAGCAGCTTACTTGTGTGTTCGTTGA
Source organism: Hominilimicola sp. (assembly GCF_046972485.1). Taxonomy (NCBI): domain Bacteria; kingdom Bacillati; phylum Bacillota; class Clostridia; order Eubacteriales; family Oscillospiraceae; genus Hominilimicola; species Hominilimicola sp. The sequence continues at coordinate 2,816 of NZ_JBKVWU010000132.1, read as the reverse complement.
TAACGGACTTCTTCGTAAAAATGAAGGCGATGAAGTTGAAAATCTTTTCAGAAATCAGTTTGATATTAACCTTATCAGAGCAAATGCACAGGATAGATTTTTAGGTAAGCTTGAGGGTGTAAAAGAACCCGAAAAGAAGCGTAAGATTATAGGTGAGGAATTTATCCGTGTGTTCGAGGCGGAAGCTAAGAAAATCGGTAAGGTTGATTATCTTGTTCAAGGTACAATTTATCCGGACGTTATCGAAAGCGGTGCAGGTGATGCGGCTGTTATTAAGAGCCATCATAATGTAGGCGGACTTCCGGAACACGTTGATTTTAAAGAAATTGTTGAACCGCTTCGTGATTTGTTTAAGGATGAAGTGCGTCAGCTTGGTATCGAACTTGGTTTGCCTGAAAAATTCGTATGGCGTCAACCGTTCCCGGGACCGGGACTGGCCGTAAGAGTTATAGGTGAAATTACAGAAGATAAACTTGAAATTTTGCGTGACGCAGACGCTATATTCAGAGAAGAAATCGCAAATGCAGGTCTTGAAAGAGATATAAACCAGTATTTTGCCGTTATTACAGATATGCGTAGCGTCGGTGTTATGGGTGACGGCAGAACATATGATTATACCCTTGCTTTAAGAGCCGTAACCACAACCGACTTTATGACAGCCGATTGGGCAAGAATACCTTTCGATGTCCTAGAAAAAGCATCAAATCGTATCGTAAACGAAGTAAAACACGTTAATAGACTTGTCTATGATATAACTTCAAAACCGCCTGCAACTATTGAGTGGGAATAATACCAAGAGTGCCGTAAACCCGCATAAACACTGGGTTTTAGGCTCTTAAATTCCTAATTTGATAGCAAAATGATAGTAAACTGTAAAACGACTTTATTCTAAGCGTTCCATCTGTTTGCAGGTACAATCATCTTAATACTATAAAAGGCATTACTGACTTTTGCAGTCGGTAATGCCTTTTTCTATGCTTGTTTTAAGCGGCTTGCTCAAAAATATTTTTTTGCATATTCAAATAGTATTGTAGATCGGAATAGCTTTTTTTCTTCAAAATCTTAGGCTTGCTAATAAGTGTCGGACTTATATTATTTGCTTCAGCCAAACATATGGTGTAATCAAATATGGTTTGTATCAAATCACTAAATTGGGAAGGCATGATTTTTAAGTTTACTGCCTTAGAAGGATTGTCATTTGAAAGTTCATCAAGGGAGTTTATTAAATTATCTAAAATTTCCACAGTCAGTTTGCCATCTTTTGCGGCATCTAAATAAGTTTGAAGATTTTGAGCAAATTGCTTTTCGAGGTTTCTTTTATCACGGGTTGCAATGTAACCGATGGCACCGGCAACAGCACTACCTATTATGAGAATTCCACTAACAATAACAGTACCCTTTTTATGAACACGAATAAAATCAATAGCCTTAACTGCACCTTCTTTAGCAGCATCTGCAACAGCGGGAATATGCTTTGCAACTCGTTTGTTGTCAATATTTTTCGCCATACCGCAGAGTTCTAAAACTCCGGCTTGAACAGCAGCATATGTCTTTTCGTCAACTAGTAAATTAACATTTACTACAGGCATTTTTATCCCTGGTATAATGTAAAAAAGACTCATCTAACAGTCATTTACATTATACCTTTCTCCTTTCTATTAACCTTTTAATCCGTGGTTGATTACGGTGTGATACATTGGTATTATATAAACATGTGATGTGGATTTATATGTTATTCCTGTGGCTTTGACTACTTGAAGGAGGTTCTTACCACTCCTTGTTTCTTAGTAATGATTAGTTAGATGAGTCTTTGAATTCGTATCTTGTACCAGGTTTTACGGAACAAGTGTTGTGGATAAACACATTACATATTTTTTTGAAAGAAATGTATTATCATGATTTTAGTCGGAATTGACATTGGTAAAAACAAACACACTTTTTCCATAATTGATAAAAACTCTGAAGAAATACTTTTATCTCCTTCTGATTTTTCTAATAATCTGAAAGGTTTATTGTTCCTCATCCAAAAATTGAGCAGCTATACTAAATCGGAACTTCTTATCGGCATGGAAGATACAGGTCATTATCACTTTGCATTACTTAAGTATCTTCTCGACAGACGATATACCGTTGCCCTGATTAATCCTACAACCACTGATCTTACAAGAAAATTACAAGGCGGTATTACTAAAAACGACCCTCTTGATTCTCTCACCATCTGCGATGTGATTTCCTGTAATCACCGCAATAAACCTTATCGTGTTACAAAGTTAAATCGTTTTGACCTCTACGAGCAGAAACAGTTAACCCGTCATCATCATAATCTGAAAGAAGAGTTAAACACATACAAAAATCGTCTTCAAAAATGTATTGATATTGTATTTCCCGAATTCAACTCTCTGTTTCATTCTAAATATGGGATTGTATATATGAATATTTTAAAAGCATTCTCTTCTGCCAAAGCGATTGCAAATGCTGATATACGAAGTATCCGTAAATGTTTTGAATTAAAAGGACAAGGAAAACGAATTTCTCTTTCTGCCGAGCAACTAAAACTTACTGCCAAGTCTTCTATTGGCATACCTTCTGTCGCTGAAGAAATTCAAATCAGACACCTTGTAAGCCAAATTGAATTATTGGAAAACAACTTTCTGAGATAGACAAAAGGATAGAAGAGTTTTTCCTCAAAAACAACTCTCCTATCCTCACCATACCGGGAATATCACATTTTTCCGGTACTTCTATTATATCAGAACTAGGAGATATTTGCAATTATACAAAGGCATCTCAAATCATCAAATTTGCAGGTGTTGCTC
>NZ_JBKVWU010000131.1:0-5555 GCF_046972485.1 Hominilimicola sp. | reverse complement strand
TCGTCATATCTTGTACATAACCGCAATAAAGCGGTTTTCAATCAAGGAGGAAAAAGATATGACGAACAAAGTGGAAATCTGCGGGGTGAATACGTCAAAACTCCCTGTTCTTTCAAGAGAGGAAAAAAATAAGTTATTTATAAAAATCAAGAACGGCGATTTACAGGCGCGTGAAACTTTTGTAAAGGGCAATTTAAGACTTGTACTGAGCGTTATACAAAGATTTAATAATAGAGGTGAAAACGTAGACGATTTGTTTCAAGTCGGATGTATAGGACTGATAAAGGCGATAGATAATTTCGATTTAAGTCAGAATGTGCAATTCTCGACGTATGCCGTGCCGATGATTATCGGTGAAATAAGAAGATATTTGCGTGACAATAATTCTATCCGCGTGAGCCGTTCTCTTAAAGACATAGCATATAAAGCAATGCACGTCAAGGAACGGCTTATAAGTAAAAATTCAAAAGAGCCGACCATATCGGAAATAGCAAAAGAGCTTGACTTGCCGAAAGAGGACGTTGTGTTTGCACTTGACGCAATAGCTGATCCGGTATCGCTGTTTGAGCCGATATATCACGACGGAGGCGAGGCTATTTATGTGATGGATCAGGTAAAAGACACTAAAAATGTTGACGAAAACTGGCTTGAAAATATTGCGTTGAGCGAAGCAATGAAACATCTTGACGAAAGGGAAAAGCATATTTTGAATTTAAGATTTTTTCAAAGCCGTACACAAATGGAGGTTGCGGAAGAAATCGGTATATCGCAGGCACAAGTTTCCAGACTTGAAAAGAGTGCTTTAAAACAGCTTAGAAAATATGTATAATGCAGAATACAAAAATCGGGGCAAAAAGCCTCGATTTTTGTGATTAAATCTGAAAATTAATAAAAAAATTGCCGTCTGCTATTGCATTTTTGACATATTTCGTGTATAATGATAGAAAAATATAATAGCATAATTTGTATTTATAAATAAACAAATTGGAGGAATGAAAATGATAAGCAAGGCATTTCAAAATATTGTAACGCAAATGGCTGATGTTTTTCCAAAGAAATTCGGTATTGTGGATTCGCATGGCTTGGTTTTGGCAAATAACGGCGGTGAACCGACAGGCGATATTATAGAAAATCTTGTATATGCGGCTACAAATAATGATAAATTACTTTTTAAGGACGGATATACAGTTCGTTCAATGTCAAACAAACCGTATGCCGAATATGTGGTATATGTTGAAGGCACTGATGAAGTATCAAAGTATTGTTGTAATTCCATTGTTGTTGCAGCAAATAATGTACGTCATTATTATGATGAAAAATATGACAAGAACAATTTTATGCAAAATATCATTTTCGATAATCTTCTTTCTTTTGATTTACACCAAAAAGCAAGAGAACTTCATGTTGATATAGATATTCCGAGAGCAGTTTTCTATATAAAGGTGCTTGACGAGGGTGAAGTAGGTATTTACGATGTGCTTAGAAATATGTTCCCGGATAAAGAGAGAGATTTTGTTATCAATATAGATACAAAAAATCTTGTGCTTATAAAGGAACTTAAGGAAGTTGAAAATTCTCAAAAACTTGAAGAAACGGCACAAGCTATTGTTGATACGGTAAATGCGGAAACAATGCTTACAGTATGCGTTGGTTTAAGTACGGTTGCTTATAATATCGACCAGATTAATAATGCATACAAAGAGGCACAGATTGCACTTGAAGTAGGTAAAGTGTTTGATGAAGAAAAGTATATTCTGAATTATGATAATTTGGGTATCGGCAGACTTATTTATCAGTTGCCTATAAAACTTTGTGAATTGTTCTTGCAAGAGGTGTTTAAGAAGGGGGATATATCAACTCTTGATGACGAAACAATTTTGACAATAAATAAGTTCTTTGAAAATGACCTTAATGTCAGCGAAACATCAAGACAGCTTTTCGTACACAGAAATACTCTTGTATACAGACTTGAAAAGATTTATAAACTGACAGGTCTTGATTTGAGAAAGTTTGACCAGGCTATCGTATTTAAAGTGGCAATGATGGTGCATAAGTATCTTGAATCAAATTCAATGAAAATCTGATAATGATTTTTGGGGGTGTGTAAACCACACCCCTATATTTTTGTTTTTTAAGGAGCAATGAAATATGTCTGATAAGAAAAAAATAGTTTTGACGGCATTGATAACAGCTGTTGTTACTGCTTTTATCAGTGTCAATTTAACATCGTTTGTAAAGGACAGAATTGCGATATATCTTCCGAGCAAGGACGAGAATAAGGCCTTTTCAAATAAAATGACGGCAGTTGAAAATATGCTTAGCAGTAACTATTTGTATGATTTTGACAAAACAAAACTTCGAGATGATGCGATTAAAGCATATGTTGACGGACTTGACGAGCCGTATACGCATTACTACACTCAAAGCGAGTTTTCTTCATATATAGACAATATCCAAGACGGCTATGTCGGGATAGGAGTAATAGTCGGAGTGAATGACGATAATCAAATAGAAGTTGTCGCACCGTTTGAGGACAGTCCGGCATATAACGCGGGAATACAGCCAAGCGATATTATAAAGGCGATAGACGGTGTGGAATACAGCGGCGATAAGCTTTCAGAAGCAGTTGACAATATAAAAAACGGAGAGACAGGAACGACTGTTGATATAAAAATTCTTCGTGGTGAAGAAGAACTTGATATAACGGTTACAAGAGATGATATTGCAACCGATTCCGTAGACGGTGAAATGCTTAACGACAATATCGGTTATATCCGTGTGACAGGTTTCAATACAACATCGGATAACGGTGAAAAGAGTACATTCAGCGAATTTAAAGATAAGATTACTGAACTTCAGTCAAGCGGTATGAGCAAAATGATTGTTGATTTGCGTGATAATCCGGGCGGTGTGCTTGACGAGGCTTGCAATATGGCAGATATGATTTTACCGGAGGGTATTATAACATACACCGAAACAAAATCCGGCAAGAGAACGGATTATAATTCGAATGCGGAAAGTCTTGATATTCCGATAGTGATACTTATAAACGAAAACAGCGCAAGTGCGTCTGAAGTGTTTACGGGTGCGTTAAAGGACTACGGCAAGGCAACAGTTGTAGGTAAAAAGAGTTACGGTAAGGGAATAGTGCAAAGCGTACTTCCGTTCTATGACGGCTCGGGAATGTCGCTTACCGTTGCAAAATATTATACACCTAACGGCACTTGCATACACGGAATAGGCATTGAGCCTGATGTTGAGGTTGATATGCCTGACGAATATAAAGATATGTATGCGTCAATGGTTGAGCATGATAAAGATACTCAACTTCAAAAAGCGATTGAGATTATAAAGGAAAAATAGTTATATTTTCACGCTTGAATAAATATATAGCATATGTTACAATAGAAAAAAAATAATTTGTGATGGAGAATTAATAATGATTTCATTTGGTAAATGGCCGCGTGTTTTATTTGCGAGCGTGCTGGCAATGGCTTTATGGACGTTTATAAGCGTAAATACAAACATTTTCAGCGTAGACGGAAAGTTTGACGGATTTATGTATTTCACGTCATATATATTGGTGATAGGAGTATGGGCACTTGTCGCTGTTAAAATAAATGTATCGGATAAGTTTTATAAAGCAATTTCGATATTCATATTTGCTCTGACACCGTTTTTCTGTATGCAGATGGCAATGATATTGTCGGGGGCAGCAGAGTATTCGTTTGGAATATACTTTATAAATATTATGTTCTATGTCGCGATTATGGCGATAATTCTTGCGATTACAAGAAGTATGAAATGGACGGCAATAGTAACAAATCTTGTTGCGTACTTATTCAACTTGTCAAGCTTCGTTGTAAATATTTTAAGAGGCACACCGCTAATTCCAAGCGATTTCCTTGCAATCGGTACGGCGGCACAGGTAGCGGAAAATTACACATTTCAGCTGAGATACCCGATTGTTGTTGCAACGGTTATAGTGGTGTTGGTTATAACGTTAATCGCTAAATTTTCGTTTAAACCGCAGTTTAAGCACAAAAATCTTATATTTTCTTTAAGCGGCGGTGCAGTTGCACTGGCATTTATAATAACAATGTCATGTATAGATTTTACTAATTCATCAATGGATGTGTACGACCAGTATCACGCCAATAATACGCATGGCTCGTTATACAGTTTCTATATTAACGTAAGAAAAATGATGCTTAGCAAGCCTAAAGGATATAAGGAAGAGGACGTACAGGCACTTTTGAGTAATGCCGACAGTGAGGAACAAACGACTGTTGACAAAGAAGAAATGCCGAATATCATTGCGATAATGAATGAGAGCTTTTCGGATTTGAACGTTGTCGGTGACCTTCAGACGAGTGAAGATTATATGCCGTTTATACACAGTATGACTAAGAATACGATAAAAGGTCAACTGTTGGTGTCACCGTTCGGCGGATATACTTGTAATACCGAATTTGAATTTTTGACGGGACTTTCAATGGGCGTGTTGCCGAGAGGTTCGGTCCCATATCTTCAGTATGTGTCAAAACAATATTCGTTCTCACTTCCGTCACATCTTGATGAACTCGGATATAAGAGCGTAGCCGTTCATCCGTATTTGGGAAGATGTTGGAACAGACAAAAGATTTATGAGCTTATGGGCTTTGATGAATTCATAAGTTTTGATAATATCAAAAAATATATGGACGAAGATGATATTGAGTATGTTCGTTATTATGTGAGCGACAGAACTTCATTTAAACTTGTAACAGACCAGCTTGAAAATAAAAAGCCGGGCGAAAAGATGTTCTTATTCAATGTTACAATGCAAAATCACGGCGGATACACATATGACGGCGGAGAATTTCCGACTGTAACAATTTCAAATTTGCAAGGTCATTACAAAGAGGCAGAACAGTATTTGTCGCTTATAAAAGAAAGTGACAAAGCGTTTGAAGAATTAGTCAGATATTTAAAAAATTATGACGAGCCGACAATCGTTGTAATGTTCGGTGACCATCAGCCTGCAGTTGAACAGGAATTTTATGAAGAACTTTACGGAAAAAGCTTGTCAAAATTATCAACTGAGGAATTGCAACAAAGATATAAAATTCCGTTCGTTATATGGGCGAATTACGATATAGAAAGTCAGGATGATTTAAAGACAAGTCCTAACTATTTGTCAGACTTGTTGCTTGATACGGCGAATGTTCCGAAGAATGAAATTGAAAACTTTACATCAGAGGTAAGAAATGATGTACCGCAAATAAATGCAATGGGACATTACGACAGTGATGGCAACTGGGTAAGCAGAGATGAAGATACTTCAAATGCTCTTGATAAGTATGAAGCGGTAGAGTATTATATGCTTACAAGAAAAGAGAACAAAGACGCAAAAGAGAATAAAGACGATAAGAAATAAAATTAAGCAAGGCAAAGCCTTGCTTAATTTTTTAGTCTATACCCATTTTTGCAAAAAAGTCAGCGGTGGAAATACCGCTTGGACGGTTATATCTTTTTAGCATAAACAATGAATCGGTATCGGTTATATGATTAAT
>NZ_JBKVWU010000130.1:0-5581 GCF_046972485.1 Hominilimicola sp. | reverse complement strand
CCCAAATGATATTGCCGCACAAATAGCCGTTGAAACAGTGAAAGACTATTTGAAACATTCTGAATTGGAAAGGGTGATTTTTAATGTTTTTAAGGATACCGACAAAAAAATCTATGAAAAATTACTCAGATGAGATAATGGTAAACGGTAAAGATTATTTTGTTATTACCACTAACGTGGACCATTGTTTTCAGAAAGCTGGTTTTGATAAAAAACGCCTATTTTACACTCAAGGCGACTACGGTTTACTTCAATGCAATATGTTTAGATGAAGATATTTATAAAGTTATAAAAGATGTCAGGAAGTGATATAATGCACGATATATGGAATCCGTGGCACGGTTGCGTGAAATGCAGTGAGGGTTGCCAAAATTGCTATATGTATTTTTTAGACCGTGTTCGTGACAAAAGCGGCTCGGATATTTATAAAACAAAATCAGGATTTGACTATCCTCTGCAAAAAGACCGTTACGGCAATTATAAAGTGCAGAGCGGTGAGCTTATTCGCGTATGTATGACGTCAGATTTCTTTTTAGAAGAGGCTGACAAGTGGCGTGAAGAAGCATGGGATATTATAAAGCAACGCAGTGACGTAAAATTTTATTTGCTTACCAAACGTCCCGAGAGAGTGCATAAATGCCTTCCGTCAGATTGGGGCAACGGTTGGGAAAATGTATTTTTTAATGTTACCGCCGAAAATCAAAAACGTGCCGATGAACGTATTCCGCTATTACTTGATTTACCGTTTAAACACAAAGGAATAATGTGTGCTCCATTTATCGGTCCTATCAGTATCGAAAAATATCTGCAAAGCGGTCAGATAGAACGTGTAGTATGTGGCGGTGAAAATTACGACGGTTCACGTCCTTGTAATTTTGATTGGGTAAAATCATTACGTCAAGAATGTGTATCGCATAATGTTACATTTTGCTTTATTGAAACAGGTACATATTTTATAAAAGACGGTAAAAAATATCGTATACCGAAAAAATCTACACAAAGCGAAATGGCGTATAAATCGGGTATGAATTACATCGGTAAACCGATTAAATTTAAGTTGTGCGATAATTTCGGATTTGATATACCCGAAAATGAATTATATGTACCCCACTATCGCAAAAATTGCGAACATTGTAGCAGTAAACTTATTTGCAATGGGTGCTGTGATTGCGGTAAATGTGATTAAGAACTTTGAAATGAATTTTCAGCCGCTAAAACTTCGTTTAACATAGGTATAGATACAGACGCGCCTTTTCTTGATACTGCAATAGCTGATGCAACTGACGCAATTTTTAAGGATTTTTCAACAGTGTTCCCCATTGCTGTTTGTGCAAAAAAGTATCCTGTAAATGTATCTCCCGCGGCAGTTGTATCAACGGCATTAACCTTAAATGACAGCTGAAAAACAACCTTTTCGGTATCGCCGTACATACTTCCTTCACTTCCGAGAGTAATAATGATTTTAAGTTTTGGATAATTCTTTGCAAAATATTTTAAACCGTCTTTTGGATTATCACATTGAGTAAGCTCCGACATTTCCACTTCGTTGATAATTATATAGGAAAGCATATTAAAATCAAGATTTTTTATTTCATCGTTATACGGTGAAGGATTAAATATTATACACATTCCTTTTTTGTATGCTTTTTCTATGATATAGTCTATTTTATTTATTTCATTTTGAAGCAAAAGCATATCGCCTTTTTGAAATTTATCAAGCACTTCATCAACAAATTCTTCGGTTATTTTTGCATTTGAGCCGGAATAAAGAAAAATCGAATTATCACCTTTGCTGCTTACTTGAATAATAGCGTGTCCTGTTTTTTCGTCTACTTTTTTTATATTAGATATATCGACACCGTTTGACTCTAAAACATCTGTAAGCATTTCTCCGTCAGTTCCGATACAACCGGCGTGATAAACTTCCATACCTGCCTTAGCTAAAGCGACTGATTGGTTAAGACCTTTTCCACCCGGAAATACTTGCATTGAATTACTTGTTTCGGTTTCTCCTATTGTGACAATATGGTCTAATTTATATACAAAATCAATATTACACGAGCCGAAATTCAATATTTTCATAACAGTCGCACTCCTTATATAAAACTGAATTTATTTATCTTTTGTCTTTTTAGGCTTACCGAGTCCATGACAATATGGGCATATAATCTTGCCTACATCAGGATTCCATACATATTTTTCCCCGCAAATCGGGCACTTTTTAAATATTGGTATAATTGTCATTTGTATCACTCTCTTTCAATATAATTTATTTATCTCTTGCCGAATATTCGGTCGGCCACATACCGGTTTCACGTTTGAATGTTTTTGAAAAATAGTATGATTCTTTAAATCCGACTGCGTCGGCAATATCTTTTATTCTTAAATCATTATTTTCTTCGATTAATTTCTTTGCTTTTTCTATTCTGTACTTAGTTACATATTCATTAGGTGATACGCCTTTTTGTCGTTTAAACAATCGGCTTATATAACTCGGTACAAAACCGAATTCTTTTGATAAAACATCACTTGTAATGTTTTTATTATAATTATTAATCAGATATTCTTCCACTTCATTTGCAAGCTGTTCATATCTGTCAGGATCACGTTTATCGTTTCTCAATGTTGCCAATATTGATATAATATCAGCTATAAACGCATCATATGAAACAAAGCTTGCAAGTGCATTGACAAATTCTTTTTTTACACTGGTATTTTTCCGCTTCATATGATTCGGATAATTCAATGTGTAAGTATCCAAAATTATATTCAAAAAACCGTTTATTTCTTCTTGTGTACAATCAGAGGACATCATATTATTCATTACGGCGATTAATTTGTTTTTTAATTCATCATTGTTTCTGTTTTTTATTGCAAAAACAATACTGTCGACATCTGCTTTTGAATATGGCTGTGATATATCTTCATAACTGTCTGACAATGAATTACAGCACAATAATTGCGATTTGTTTAGAATAAGATGTTTTATGAGTTGTTCTCTAAGTTTACTAAAATATTTGCCCGTATCTTTAAACAACACACCTTTTTGATAAACAATAGTCATGGGAAGATTTTTAGTTGAAAATTCATCATAAATTTTGTGTATCAATTCTTCTTGTCTTTCTTCCGTTTCGGCGGTTATAACCATAAGACGTTCCGAAAGCATATTGCTGTTAAAGAAAATATATTCTTCTGAAGTTGTAAGCAAATTATCCATAAAAGCATCAATTCCCGAATCGGACCAAAAACGTTCACCGGGAAGAAGAACTTCCGAACCATATAACAAATACGCACCGGCACATGCAAGAATTACAATAGTATTATTTTCGTCAAACATTTTGTTTTTGTCGGCAATTTCACTTTTTATTCTTTGAGTAAGCTCGCTCACCTTATCTTTAGATATAGGCTTTAACAAATAATCAAACACCTTATATTCCAATGCTTTCCTTGCATATTCAAAATCAGAATATCCGCTTACAATTATAACTTTTGTATCGGGTTTATTCTGATATATCCAGCCTGCAAGTTCGATACCTGTCATAATCGGCATTTTAATATCAGTAATAACAATATCAAAATCTTCATTTTTTAGCTTTTCTACGGCATTTTTTCCGTTTATGCAACATTCGGTAACTTTAAAATCGGAATCAACCGATTCTAAAGTTGATTTAATCATTCGCATAATCGGAGGCTCGTCCTCAGCAATAAGCACTTTAAACATATTTTTGCTCCCCCACAACAATTTTTATTTCCATACCGTCATCGTTATATATATCGTATTTGAGATTTTTGTTGTGCGTCATAGTAAGACGGACTATTGTATTTACAATACCCAATCCGCCGATATTCCCCACTTGTCTTTCATTTAATGCTTTATCTATTTTGTCTTTTATTTCGGCAATTCTTTCTTCGGATATTCCCGAACCGTTATCCTTTATGATAAGTTCCCACCTATCTTTCGTGCCTACCATCTTTATATCAATATTCCATGGTGGCTCTTTTTCTTTAAAAGCATGTATAAAACAGTTTTCTGCAAGCGGTTGTATAAACAATTTTGGCACCGGAATGTTCATCAAATCGTCTGAAACATCAATCTTATAAGAAAAATAATCCTCATATCTTGATTTCATCAATGCAAGATAATTTTTTGTATGAATTATTTCTTCTTTAAGCGGTACGGTAACTTTTTGATATGCTGCAACGTATCTAAGCATATCAGACAGTTCGACGCACATTGTGGAAACACTGTCACATCCTGCCTCACTTCCGGCAGAACTGATTACCGCCAGCATATTGTACAGAAAATGAGGATTCATTTGAGCCTGCAAAGCAAGCGCATATGCCTTTTTCTCTTGAATAATCGAATTATTCATTCTTTCAAGCATTTTTTCAAAACTGTCCTCAAGCTCTTTTATTTCATCAATAGCATCATCGTTGATGTGAGCCATTTTATCATCCGGTGCGTCAATTTTGCAAACGTGATTTGCTAATTGTGAAATCGGTTTTATAACTTCTTTTCCGATAGTTCGGCTTATCAAGAATACAAACACTAACAATATTGCATACAAAGCCACAAAAATCGATAAAATAAATATTATATTTGTCTTTGTATTCGCTACGGGTGTTCGTATCATTATTTCCCAGTTTGCATTATTGACAAATGCCGAAGAATACTCGCTTCTTTCTCTTTCTGTATATACGGTCGGATATATAATTTTTCCGTTTGAACGGTCGCAAATTAAAATCTCGGCATTATCTTCTGTATGCAGCATTTGTTCAAGCCTGTCCACACTTGCTCTAACCTCAATTATACCGCAAACAGTATCGGAATAATCATTTTTTAGACTCTTTTTTAAAGTTATAAATTCTCTTGTACTTTCCGTCCAAGGATTTTCCGATGGTGCGGTTATTATTTTATCGTCATTTTCTTCGATTTGATTTAACTCTATGGCATAATTTATATTTTCCATAGTGCTTTGAAATTTCTTTTTATCAATGAAGTAATTTTGATTTGATACAAAATCACCGTATCCGTTATAGACCGATATATTGAAATTACCGTTTCGATCAGTAATCAATCCGTTAAGGATAGATGAAACGTCGATTCCAAGCAAAACGTTATCATTGAAAAAATTACTTTTATCATTTTTGGTATTGTTAAGGTTATAAAAAATATTTATTATACGAGGTTGACGTTTCACTTGTTGTGCAAGTACGTCTATTTCTTCTATGTATGTGTCGACCTGTCGAGCCATAGTTTCCGCAATTTTTGTCCCTGCATTTTCTGCCTCATAATTAAGTTTTGTCACAACAGAAAAGTACATTACAATCATTGCCGCAGCTAAAATCAAAGCTATAAAAATCAAATATGGTCTGACAACTCTTTCAACAAGTCTTGAATGTTTTTTCATATCAAACTCCGTTTTTATTACATTTAGTAAAAAAGTACAAATCACAGAAATGTACAATCAATATGTTGTACTATATTAACATATTAATTATACTCTATCGGCATTATATTTGTCAACAAAAAAAATGCCCCTTTATTAAAAGGGGCATTTTTGGGGGGAAATAATACAAT
>NZ_JBKVWU010000129.1:0-5726 GCF_046972485.1 Hominilimicola sp. | reverse complement strand
CTTGTGGAAAGTGCTATGGGACACGTTGCAATTCTTGACGAACTTAATTTTAATAATGTGGTTGTGTCAATTAAGATTTCAGACGTTCCGAAAATGCTTTGCGCATACAGAAAATTCAATGAAATATCGGATATTCCGTTGCATATCGGTGTAACCGAATCCGGTACGTTAAAAGGCGGAACGGTTAAATCGGCTGTCGGAATTGGTGCACTTTTGGCAGAAGGAATAGGCGATACTATGCGTGTTTCGCTTACGGCAAACCCTGTTGAAGAAATTTATACGGCGTATGATATTCAAAAGGTTTTTGGTATGAGAAAAACAGGTGCGGAGATAGTTTCGTGTCCGACTTGCGGAAGAACTCAACTTGACCTTATTTCAATCGCAAACGAAGTTGAAAAACGTGCCGCAAATATTGATAAGCCTATTAAAATCGCCGTTATGGGTTGTGCGGTAAACGGCCCCGGTGAAGCGAGAGAGGCTGATATAGGAATTGCAGGCGGAAAAGGTGAGGGACTTATTTTCAAAAAAGGCGAGATTATAAAGAAAGTACCTCAAGACAGCCTTGTCGATGAACTTATGAAAGAAATAGAAACATTATAATACGAGAGGATTGGGATATATTGAAGAAGTATCTTGTTATAAACGGCGTAAACTTAAATATGCTTGGTATCAGAGAACCGGGAATATACGGAAACAGCACTCTTGACGATTTGGAAAACAACATCAGAAAAAAAGCAGATGAACTTGGTGTTGAGGTTGATTTTTTTCAAAGTAATTTTGAGGGCGAAATCGTTGAAAAAATACACAGTGCAATGGGGAATTACAACGGCATTATAATAAATCCGGGGGCATTTACTCATTATTCGTATGCTATCAGAGATGCGTTCGGTTCGGTTAAAATGGATGTAATCGAAGTACATATTTCAAATATCCATAAACGTGAAGAGTTCAGACATACATCTGTTATCGTACCTGAATGTATAGGACAGATTTGCGGTTTGGGATTTAAGGGGTATGAACTTGCATTGGAGGCATTGGTATGCAGAACAGAATAGATAAATTGTGTGAAAAACTGCACGATAACGAGGCGGTTTTTATATCAAGCTATCCGAATATATTTTATTACAGCGGTTTCACGTCAGAGGATGCATATTTGCTTATTTCGCACAGCGGCAAGTATATTATCACAGATTCGCGATACACAATACAGGCGCGTGAGCAAGCAAAAGACTTTGAAGTGATTGATATTGCAAAAGGTTTTGAAAAAATATTTTCAAGAATAGACGAAAAATATATAGGTTTTGAAGAATCATATATGAGCGTCGCAGAAAATAAGCGAATAAGAGCAAAACTAAAAGACGGACAAGATTTTGTTGAAATGCAAAATCTTATAAACAAACCGCGAGAAATAAAAGACGAATGCGAAATTAAAAAAATTGCAGAAGCCGAAAAAATTGGCGATATGGCATTTGAATATATTTTAGGCAGAATTAAAGAGGGAGTAACCGAAAGAGAAATAGCATTTGATTTGGAGTTCTTTATGAAAAAACAAGGTGCGACTGCATTGTCGTTTGACACTATTTCCGCATCGGGTATTCGTTCGGCAATGCCGCACGGCATAGCTACCGATAAAAAAATCGAAAACGGAGATTTTCTTACTTTGGATTTCGGCTGTGTTTTCGAGGGTTACTGTTCGGATATGACAAGAACAGTAGTTGTCGGCAAAGCGAATGATAAACAAAAAGAAATTTACAATACAGTTTTAAAAGCACAAACCACTGCAATAGACGCAATTAAAGCAGGTATGAAGTGCAGTGAAGTAGACGGAGTGGCACGAAAGATTATAACCGATGCAGGTTACGGTGAGAACTTCGGTCACAGTCTTGGACACAGTGTCGGTATTGAAATTCACGAAAATCCGTCATTTTCACCGAAAAACAATGCTGTTGTGCAAAACGGTAACGTAATTACGGTTGAACCGGGAATTTATATAGACGGTTTCGGCGGTGTAAGAATTGAAGATTTAATCGTTGTACAAAACGGTAAAGCGGTAAATCTGACATCATCACCGAAAGAACTTATTGAAATTTAATACAGCTCAAAAATCACATCAATTTTGATGTGATTTTTGATTTTTTTAATCTATGGTGTTAGTCATGTCAATCATATTTTCAGCAAGAGTCCCATATCCTTTTGTGGGACTGTTTACAAATACATGAGTTACCGCACCTATAAGCATACCGTTTTGTATAATCGGCGAGCCGCTCATACCTTGAACAATTCCGCCCGTGCAGTCGATTAAACGAGGGTCGGTAATTTCAATAATCAATCCTTTGTCGGAATCGTTTGTGATTTTGTTTATTTTTATCGAGTATTTTTCCGTTTTTTGCCCTATAACGTCTGAAAGTATATACGCGTCACTTTCGCATATCTGTTCCTTTGCGGCAACGGGGATGGCATTATCAGAGGAAAATTCATCGCAAGACATATTTCCGTAAATACCTATTTGTGAATTTATACTGATATTACCTATTGTATTACCGTCAAACGCACCGTTAATTTCTCCGGGATGACCTTTTGAACTTTTTGATACAGATAAAATATCGCAATTAAGAATATTTCCTGATTTAACGGATAAAATATTACCTGTATCAATATCGTTTATTCCGTGACCGAGTGCGGCAAAGCTGTTGTTTTGGGGATTGTAATAAGTCACAGTACCGATTCCGGCGGTACTGTCACGCACCCAAAGACCTAAACGGTATATATTGTCTTCCGATAAAACGGGAACGGCATTAATCAAAATATCTTGATTATCCCTCTTTATTGAAAGTGCCACACCGCTTGGATTTTCATTTACGGTCTTTGAAAATTCTTCTGTACTGTTGATGAGTTGATTATTTATTTTTTCTATTCTGTCATTTATCTTTATACCGTATTTTTTTGAAACATTTTCACCGTTTACTTCCGATGTTCCGACAACGAGTAACCCGTCGGTATATATCTTTACGCCTACCGCTTTACCGATAGGAACGACTTTGATTTCATCGGCATAAACGCTTGTGAAAATACACAAATTTAAAAGAAGAAAAACTACTATTTTACAGGAAACTTTTTTCAAATTATTCACCGCCTTTCTACACTTAAATTTGCCGAAATTCGACACGTTTATACTGAAAAACTTATTGAAGAAATGGTTTTAAAAGTTTGTGTTTTTTCTGAATATGTGGTATAATAACCTCACGAAACATACAAAAATCAAAGATTTTTATGTTTCGGAGAACATTGTATCATAATACTGCGGCGACATTCAGCCACCTTCGTTGTTATGATATAATAAAATGAAAACGATTTTAGGAGAACATTTGATGAATAATATGTTAGATAAACTTAACGAAAGGCAAAAAGAGGCTGTATTGGCAACGGAAGGTCCTGTTCTTGTGCTTGCAGGTGCGGGAAGCGGAAAAACAACGGTGCTTGTAAACAGAATTGCATATATGATTTCCGAAAAACATATACGTCCTTGGAATATTTTAGCGATAACTTTTACAAACAAAGCCGCAAGAGAAATGAAAGACCGTATTGAAAGACTTTTGGGTGATACCGCAAAAGATATGTGGATTGGTACATTTCACTCGGTTTGCGTCAGAATTTTGCGTAGTTGCATTGATTTGCTTGGTTACAGCCGTGATTTTGTAATTTACGATACAGCAGATACAAAGACTGTTATGAAAGAATGTCTAAGAGAACTTGACATTGACGAAAAAAGTTTTCCTGTCAGAAACGTGTTGTCTATAATAAGTAACGCAAAAAATGACTTGATGGATGCGGCAACTTTTGAAAATGTTTACAAAAGCGATTACCGCATGAGCATAATCGCAAAAATATATTACAGATACCAGACAAAACTGAGAAAAAACAATGCAGTCGATTTTGACGATATTATTTTGAATACAGTTAAGATTTTAAGTGAAAATCCCGATGTATTGTCAAAATATCAAGATAAGTTTCAGTACATACTTGTTGATGAGTATCAAGATACGAACAATTCGCAGTATCTTCTTATTAATCTTCTTGCACAGGCAAACAGAAATCTTTGCGTTGTCGGTGATGACGACCAAAGTATTTATAAATTCAGAGGTGCAAATATCGGAAATATTCTTAATTTTGAAGATGATTACTCTGATGTACAAAAGATAACGCTTGACCAAAATTACCGTTCAACGCAAAATATCCTTGACGCCGCAAACAGCGTTATATCTAACAATAAGGGTAGAATGGGTAAATCATTGTGGACGTCAAACGGCGACGGAAACAAAGTTTTTGTATACACGGGTACAAACGAATATGATGAGGCAAGATATATTGCACGTCAGATAAAGAAGCATTTCGATGAACAAGGTTCATTTTCGGATTGTGCGATACTGTACAGAACAAATGCACAGTCGCGTGTAATAGAAGAAATGCTTATGCGTGAGTCTGTTCCGTACAAAGTCCTTTCGGGACTTCGATTCTATGACCGTAAAGAAATTAAGGATATAATTGCATATTTGAGAGTTGTATATAATCCGAATGATGATGTAAGTCTGGCAAGAATTATCAATGAGCCGAAAAGAAAAATTGGTAACGCAACGCTTGAAAAAGCGAGAAATATTGCACGTGAAAAGGAAACAAGTCTTTATGATGTTATTTCTCACGCGGACGATTACCCTGAATTTAAAACGGCTATAAAAAAATTACTTGGTTTTTCGGAAATAATACAATCACTTATCAAACTTAAAGATACCGTTACGATTGAAGATCTTACGGGAAGAATATTGAATGATACAGGATATATGCCGGCACTTGTAATGGAAGATACAACGGAAAGTAAGACAAGAATAGAAAACTTGGGCGAATTTATTTCTGTTATTACCGAGTTTGAGAAGAATGAAGAAACGGGGAATACACTGGGTGAATTTTTGGAAAATATAAGTCTTGTTTCGGATATAGACGGATATGACGAAAATGAGGACAGTGCGGTACTTATGACTATTCACAGTGCAAAAGGTCTTGAATTCCCGATTGTATTTTTGAGCGGTCTTGAAGAAGGATTGTTCCCGGGAATGCGCTCAATGGAATCGGACGATGATATAGAAGAAGAAAGACGTCTTTGCTATGTTGCGATAACGAGAGCGAAAGAACAGCTTTATATCACCAAAACGATAAGCAGAACTATTCACGGTAAAACAATGCCGACAACCGCGTCAAGATTTTTCAAGGAAATACCTGTTGAATATCTTGAGGACAAGACAACGCTGCAACCGAAAGTTGCAAAGGTAATGCAAGACTTAGGAGTGCGTAATGCGGCTGCACCGAAAAAAGAAGTTTATATGACAAAAGGGTTTGGCAGCAGTGTAAAATCAAGCGGTTCAACCGACTATTCTAAATTCAAAGCCGGTGATACCGTTGAACACAGAACATTCGGCCGCGGAGAAATTCTGAAAGCCACTCCTTGCGGAAATGACTGTATTCTTGAAATTCAATTTGAAAGTATCGGATTTAAACGTCTTATGGCGGCCTTTGCAAAGGTGAAAAAGATTAATTAATAGAGAGCTTGTCGACAAAATGTCGACAGCTCCAAAAATCACATCATGCTGATGTAATTTTTGATTATTTTCAGAGAAAAATCTAAAGTTCCTCCAAAGTCGAAACTTTAGATTTTAAGCCATTTCTGCCGCGCATGT
>NZ_JBKVWU010000128.1:0-5872 GCF_046972485.1 Hominilimicola sp. | reverse complement strand
GTCACCTCCGGTTTGTCTGTCGGATTTACTGTCGGTGTTACTTTTGGTTCATCCGTTGGCTTTGCTGTTGGTGTTGCTGTCGGTTCAATCGTTGGTGTTGCCGTTGGTACCTCCGTTGGTTCAATCGTCGGTTCTTCTGTTGGTGCCTCCGTAGGTTCAACTATGCTTTTTACAACTTCACCTGTATATGCTTTTGTTGTACCTAAAGCAACAAAGTTATTTTCATCTATAAATTTAATGTTTTTCAATGGTTCTGCTGTTCCGTCGTCATATGATGTCGGTATTTCGTCCCATGCTGTCTCTGTTGTCAATACAGTGTTGTTTGTTTTATACAACTTGCCGTTTTCGGTTCCTACCAATATATAAGCTTCATTTGTACCGACTCCGACTACTTTTTCACCGTCGGCTACAGTAATTTTTGCGATATTCTTTGAATCTGTTATTGCATATAATTTTTCTGAACCGTCTACGATAAGATATTGACCCGCCTCTTGTGAATATGTCGCATCATAAGGAGCATTTGTTGTTATCGAGCCTTGGTTATTGTTCTGCATTGTCCAAGTGTATTTTGGAGATGTAGTTTGAAAACTTAAATCATATGATTTATATTGATTACATACAAACATTGATATATTTCCATCTTCAGCAGCCGGTTTTGCGACTGCTACCATTGCAAAAAAACCTGATGAATTAGGAATTGTATATTTGTTATTTTTAAATTGATTTGCTGTTAAATCAGCCGTTGCATTTGCGGAATCTTGTCCGCCGAATACAAGTTGATCTCCCGATACATCAATCATTGTATTTGTAGTCCAATGCAAATTCTTATTTTCAACCCACACAATACCGTTTTCCGAAGTATATGTGCTTTTCGCACCGTGAGCCACAAAAATATTATTTGCTTTCCAATATACTAATTGTTGTTGTGATTTTTTATTACTCGAAATCGTTGCCGCTGAATTCAGCGGTTGATTTTGACAAGGCTGCCATGTAACGCCGTTATCTGTTGAATAGAAAAGCCTGCCCAACGTTTTGTCTGTAGTCTTTGTCAATGCAACAAGCGTTGTGCCGTTTGAAGTAATGTCAATAAATTCATATCCGTTCAAATTTGTAACTGTTGCTTCCGTCAAATTACTTTCGGCTTTCACATTTTCTGCCGCAATATTCATTACGTGCATACTGCTGAAAGCCAATGCCACTGACATTATAAGTGAAACTACTTTTTTCTTCATAATTAATACTCCCTTCTGATTTAACTTTATACCACCCGTTTAATTAAGTTCCTATTAGCCTTTTACCGCTCCGACTGTAAGACCTTTTGCAAAGTATTTCTGGAAGAATGGGAAAATGATAAGCATAGGACCTGCCGCAACCATACACATTGCAAAACGTATTGTTACTGACGGCAGATTTGATAAATCAAGATCCACTCCCGCTACAGGAGAACTTTCCGCCATATTCTTTACAAATTCTGCCTCACGCAATATTTTCTGCAATAAATATTGAAGTGAATACAAATTGCTTGATTTAATATAGATAAGTGCCGTGTTCCAGTCATTCCATCTTGAAAGAAGAGTCAACAATGATATTGTCGCTATTACCGGCTTTGAAAGCGGCATAACAATCTTAAAGAATGTCTGTAATTCACTCGCACCGTCAATCTTAGCCGATTCCATAAGTGCCTGCGGCAGTCCTTGGAAAAAGCTCCTTATAACTATAACATGAAACGCGTTTACAAGGCAAGGTAATATATACACCCAAATTGTATCACCAAGATGTAGGTATCTTGTTATCCAAATATATGTCGGAATAAGTCCGCCCGAAAACAACATTGTAAAGAATATAAAGAATGTTGCTATCTTTTTATATTTGTAATTCGGTCTTGAAAGCGGATATGCAAGCATTGCCATTACCACTACTCCCAAAACTGTTGCAACTATCGAATAAATAATTGTCACCTTATATGAATCCAAAAGTTGCTGTGGATTTCTGAATACATATTTATATGCCTCTGTCGAAAATACTGACGGGATTAATTTATATCCCTCCGAGAGCAATGTCTGTTCATCCGAAAACGATGCTGAAATAATTAATACAAACGGAAGTATGAATACCAATGATCCCAGACAAAACATTATGTTGATAATTATGTTCGGAATTCTTTTGCTTTTTTTCATTTTCTTCACCCTCCTTTAGAATAACGAATTTTCCGGCGAAATCTTTTTAACAACTAAGTTCGTTGCTATTACCATAACCAAACCAACTGCCGATTGGAACAAACCAACCGCTGTAGTAATACCTATATCACTGCCGGTTCTCAATCCTCGATAAACGTATGTATCAATTATATCGGTTGTCGGATAAAGAAGTCCGACATCTCTCGGTATTGTATAGAACAAACCGAAGTCACCTTTTATTATGTGTCCTACGTCCAATATTGTAAGTGTTACCATAAGCGGTACAAGTGACGGAATTGTGATGTATAGAATTTGTTTAAATCTTCCCGCACCGTCAATCTGCGCCGCCTCAAAAAGTTGTTCGTCAATTCCCATAAGTGCCGCATAGTACATAATTGATTTTAATCCGACTGTTTTCCAAACATTGATTATCGGCAAAATAAATACCCAGTATTTCGGTTCCGAATACCATTGAAGTCCTTCACCGCCGAAGAAGCGGATTATCTTGTTTAAGATACCCATGCTCGGTTCAAGCAAAATGTATGTTATGTAACCTACAATTACCCATGAAAGAAAATGTGGCAGTATCATGCTTGTTTGATAGAATTTTAATGCTTTTCTGCTGCGTACTTCATACAGAAGAATAGCAATCGTCACTGCTGCGATTAAACCAATAACTATAAACAGTATACCGTATCCTACCGTATTTCTTCCTATTCTCCAAGCATCCTGTGATTCAAAGAAGAATTTGAAGTTTTGAAATCCAACCCATTTACTTTTAAAAATTCCTAAGTTATTTCTGTAATCTTTAAATGCAATTATTATACCCAACATCGGTACGTATGCAAATACCAGTAACAGAACTATTCCCGGTATCATTAATGCGGAGAGTTCTGCATTATCACGGAAGTCTTTCCAGCGAGTCTTTTTTCTTACTGTATTTGCGTTTTCTTTCGGTTTCGACTTTACCTTAATCATTTCATCACCCTCTGTTTCTTTTTTATTTAATTATATTTTATCTGACGCCTGTTCATATTTCAAGTGCAAAAAGTTTACTTTGTGTTAATATTTTGACCTCTTAATTGTGCAATGTGAATATTATTAAATTTTATTTATATCTTTAATTAGCCATTTATACATACATTTTTATATTTTGTGCTTGAATAATTCAATCCTATATGTTACAATCATCTACGAAGAAATATGAAAGACAGAAAAGAGGGTTTTTTATGTTCAGTGTAATAGTTGTTGACGATGAAATGATGATTCGCACAAGTATATCCGCATTCATCAATAACTGTGACGTTGGTTTTGAGGTTGTCGGAACTTTCCGTGACGGCAGTGACGCGATTAAATATCTTGAAGAAAACAATGTTGATTTAGTTATCTCTGATATAAGAATGGTACAGGTTTCGGGTATTGACCTTGCTCAATATATTTACGAAAACAAGCCTTGGACGCAAGTTATTTTACTTAGCGGATATGCAGATTTTGAATACGCCAAAGCGGCTATTAAATACAACGTCAAAGAATACATAACAAAGCCGACTAATTTTGAAAATCTTAAAAATTCACTTATCAATATGAAGAATTTATTGACAGAGCAAAAAAACAACAATATTAATTCTTTCTTTGATAACATTATGCACCTGTATGCAGAGATTGTTTCGATAAATTTGGCTGATGCCAAAGAAACGCTTTGCACTTTATTAGACGAAAATACGCACAGGAACGAAAGACTCGGTCAATATGCTTTCAATATATTTGAAATAATCATTGATAAGCTCTACGCTAATCTTAATATCAGAATATCAACCGAAAACGATGATTTTAATGACTTTCCCGATATTACAGATAATCAAAAGGTATATGATTTTTCAATAAAAATGCTTGAAAATATTATAAAACAACTTTCTGCAAAAAACAAAAAGACAGACAACATAGTTGTTGACAAACTTATTCAATTTATCAATGATAATTTTTCAAAGAATATCTCATTGCAAGATGCAGCCGAAAGCGTATTTTTTAATCCTGCATATTGCAGCAGATTTTTTAAAGAACAAACAGGTGAAAATTTCAGTAACTACCTGCTTAAAGTCCGTATGGAACACGCAGTTAAATTACTGAAAGAGAACAAGAAAATCAACGACATAAGCAAAGAATGCGGATACCAAAGTCCGGGATATTTCACACGAGTGTTTAAAGATTACTATAATTGTACGCCAAGCGAATATTTACATAACTCATAATTAAATCGAAAGGAATATATTTGTTATGAACAAGATAAAAAACATATGGTTTAATATCAGACATTTTAAATTTAACAGTATATTTCTGCGTACATTTCTGTTTATAACAGCATTGACTGTTATACCGTTTATAGTGCTTAGCATTATGTTTTATTCAAATACTTTGAAAAACATTTGCGAAGAGATTACTTTGGAAAACTCTTATATATTTGATAATTCGGTGAATATTATCGACCGAACATTAATGGAAGTCGATACTTTAAGCAGTTCTCTCGCAAGTAATGAAAGTACACAGTTGTATACAATAAACAATGTCAGCACCGATTCATTTAAAACAATCTCACGACTTGCTAAGACCTTGCCTATTATCTATCGATACATCGATTCGATTTACATATATTCAGAGCCGACTGATACTGTAATTATGGACAATAACAGTATTCCGTTGTCCGATTTGAGCGATACCGATTGGATCAGTGCTTATCATGCGGTTACATCACCTAAAGGCACGATAATTCCAAGAAGTAAAAATAACATATATCCGCAACTTATCACGATTATTAAGCCGATATATGTTGCCGACGAAAAAAAAGGCGCAATTATTATGAACATAAACACACAAAGCATTTATAATTCAATGCTTTATCAGCAATATAAAGACGGCAGATTGTTTTTTCTTGTAAATGCCGATAATAAAATTATCATTTCAAGTGATTCATCATACTTTAATACTTACCCTGACAATATTGGTCCGAATACGCTTACGATAGAATCTAATCCGAAAAACAGTGTATACGAAATTAATGACAAAAATTATGTTGTACTATCCGGTGACAGTGCAATATCGGATTATAAGTATATAAGTGCATATCCTCTTGAACTTTACGAACATAAGTTATCAACTATGAAATTGCAAATCATCGGTATTTTACTTTTGCTTATGATTATTATTTTCATACTTGCTTATGTTGCGTCTGTCAGAAGTTACAGTCCGCTTAATGAAATTATTTCATTCCTTGATAATTCACAGCCTCCTGCCGACAGTATTGAGGAAGAAGATAAAAACGAACTTATGTATATAATAAACAGCATACAGACGCATATCAACGACAAGACAAAAATGGCTGAAATTTTAGAAGAGCGTATGAAACTTCTTAGAAAATCACAATACGATATGCTCCAAACACAGATTAATCCGCATTTTCTTTACAATACGCTTGAAACAATTAATTGGATGGCTTATAATATGTCCAATTCAGAAAATCCGGTATCTAAATCACTGATTAATCTTGCAAGCTTTTTCAGAAATACACTCACTTCCGGTTATTTTGTTTCTATCGAAAACGAAATAAAATACACCAAAGAATACGTTAATATTCTTGCACTGCGTTACGGTGATTTGTTTGATATAGAATGGGATATTGACGAATCGATTTTATCATATAC
>NZ_JBKVWU010000127.1:0-5985 GCF_046972485.1 Hominilimicola sp. | reverse complement strand
GCAGTCGTTAAAACTACTACGCTATAAAAAGTCTAACTTTTTGGGGTCACATCATTTTGCTGTCTCGCCTTAATTTTCGTATGGGATGATTTGTTCGGAAATATCAGATGAACAGTGTGGTTTTAAATGTTTTAGTCGGTCATACATTCTGACGGCAGTGCCGGAATCGTTATCTTTCAGATAATCAAGAATGACGGTGGCGGCTTTGTCATAATCACCTTCAATCTCGTAAATTTGTGAATAAAGCACAATATCGGTGGAGCTTTTCTCTGTGTGAGAATCAAGTATTTTTCTTGCCCCGTCAATATTTCGGTCGGCGATAAGGTCGCATATATGCTCTTGCTCACGGTTGCTACGGACATAGCCGGTAGATTCTTGTATCGGATTAACCAGATTGTAACGTCTTATATCTGTATACATATGTATCATATTGTTAAGGTCAAAGAAAACAGTAATTATAGTTGGAAGGATAAATATTACACCAATCAGTATGTACAGATATATTTTGAAAGGGAACAGAAAATCATCAACTTTAATCATTGAAAGTTTAAATTTTAGTTTATCAACATTTTTGTATCTTGATGCTATTTCACTTTGCGTGCATTTCTTTATTATTTTGCCAAGCCTTCCGCGAATTTTTGATTTTTTATCGGTGGTATTTTTGGTAAGCATAAATTTCATAAGCATACCGATTGCGTAAATATCCGTTCGATTGTCGGATTGAGTTCCGACTCCGCCTTGTTCGGGCGCCATAAAAATCGGTGTACCGGCAAAAACAGTATCTTTTGGTGTGTTGATTTTGTTCAATCTCGAATTGCCGAAGTCAATAAGATAAAATTTGTCCTCTATTTGCGAATACATCACGTTATTCGGAGAAATATCTCTGTGAATTAAGTTATCGTTGTGAATCGGTTTTAAGATGTTGCATAGTGCGGTTGCCATTTTGATAACAAACTTTTTGCCGAAACAGGTACCTTTACTAAGCATTGATTCTATTGTGTAGCCCTGTATACATTCTTCATATAATATGTATTTATCGTTTTCGGGACTGTAAAATAATTCTTTGATTTTAGGTACACCGTCATAATCCTTTTCTTGAATTATTTTGTATATTTCAAATTGTGGTCTGTCAAGTATTTTCTTAATGTATAGTTTATCATCTTCTGTACATTTTACTCTGAATGTAGTAAGATTGTCGTTTAACGGACATATAATTCTGTATTTTATCATAAATATTCCCCCTATATACTAAGTATACCATTAATTTCTTCATATATCAACAAGATATTTGTACAAAACACACAAACAAATTAACTCTGCCAGGAACTGCAAAAGCGATTGCAAGAGATTATAATGAAATTATCAAATTGATACGGGGAGTGTCAGACTTTAAGATTAACACTGACAGTCCGATACATTTGTGTCGCATTTTGATAAAATATAGAATAATATAATCTGGTAGGAGTGTGAAAAGTGTGGCAAAAAAAATGTCAGAATTAAAAACAGAGGAACTGACTGCAGAATTAAAGCTAACAAAAGATATTGAGGATTATCTGGACTTTGATGAATTAGCACCTGTATCTTTGGCTGAATATATTAATGCACTTGTCGAGAATAAGAAGACAAAGCTGTCAATTGTTGCACGAAAGGCACATATGAGCTCATCATATTTATATAAGCTCAGCGAAGGAAAACGTAAATCACCTACACGAAATAAAGCCTTGCAGATTTGTTTCGGACTTGGACTGGATATAGATGAAAGCAATGAATTTTTAAAGACAGCCGGTGTGGGGATTCTTTATCCTAAACTTGGTCGTGACAGTATTATTATGTTTTGTCTGGAAAAGGGGTGGGGGATTATTGAGTGTGAAGAACTGCTCGAAAAATACAATGAGTCATCAATTATAAATGAAAAGTAAAACACAAATGATATTTTGGAGGGAAAAATGAAAAAGATAATCACATTAATATTGGCAGGTTGTATAGCACTGTCGACAACGGCTTGCACCATTGAACAAGCGGCAAACTCGGCTGTGGATTTGGTAAACAGTTTGAATACGTCTGATTCGCCGGAGGTGAAATCGGTTAAGAACAGTTATTTGACTTCGTATTCGGATAAAATAACTGTCGGAAAGGCACTTGACTCATTTCTTGGAAATCCTATATGGCAGTATTTTGAAAGTGAGGACCATCAAAAAGTTGTACAATGTAATGGTACATGTCAGTACAATGACAAGACCGTTGAAGCTAAAATACAATTTTTGTTGAATGATGACGATACTTTTGAAATTCATGCAATGTCATTAAATGATATAGATCAAAACCTGTTAATGATGGCAGCATTTATGGGAAAAGTATATGAATCGGCAGGTGTTGAGGACGCATGGGAAGATGACAGTGCAGAAGATGAATTGAAAGGAAGTACTTCGACTTCTTCATCACAAAATACACAAGTAAGTACACAAACCAATACGCAAACAAATAACAACAATTCTGTAAGTACACCTCCGCCTTACGGCGATATAGGTGATGTTGGAGTGATTTCTACTGACGGATATGATTTGGATCAATATTATGTAACCGATACATTGCTTGACCGTTTATCACAAGACGAAGTCAGAATATTACTTAATGCATTATATGCACATTACGGTTATACATTCACCACCGAACAATATGCACAGTTCTTTAGCTCAAAACCGTGGTATTCTTCAAGAGGTACATCAATGTCGGATTGTGAAAGCAGATTCAATGACTACGAAAGAAAGAACAAGGAAACAATAACCGCTTACGAAACAAGAAAAGGTTGGAGATAAAATATGAAAAGAAAAACATTATTTATAATTTTGGCAACACTTGTGCTATCGCTAACATCATGTGCAATGTCTACCGATGAAATAGAAACTTATTTGACGAGTATCGATTCATCATATCAAAACGGTGCATATAAGCAAGCACAGACGGAAATTGAAAAACTTAATAAATCCACAAAGAATATGACGGAAGAACAGAAAAGCAAATATGAGGAATTACAGCCTTTGATTGAGTATGCAACGCAGAAAAGCGGTGAGATTAATAATGCTTTAAATGACGCACAAAGCTTGTGTGACCAAAAGATGTATTATGAGGCAAGTCAGGCACTTGATAAAATCGCAACCGATTATAAACTTCCGCCGACAGAGCAGAAGAAGTTTGATGAAGAAAAGACAACTGCCGAAAACGGTATAAAGTCGGTAAAAGTAACTGACGCGCTTAAAAATGTGGAAACGATATATAACGGCGGTGACTATGATAAAGCGACAGAGGAACTTTCAAAGATAGACACGTCGAATCTTACAGATGCACAAAGTCAAAAATATCAGTCATTGCAGACGAATATAGCAAATGCCAAAGCGGCGGCAGAAAAAGCGGCGGCAGAAAAAGCAGCAGCTGAAGCAAAGGCAAAGCAGGGAATATCCAAATCGCAGGCTGAAAACTTGGTTTTGAATACATTTGATAGGTCAGATGGGGTTGAATTGAAATGCAGCGTATATGATCAAAGCTCGTCATGCTACTATGTAAGAGTGTTTTGGCACAATGATTATACAGACAGATATAATCTTGTCGGTGACTATATTGTAGACAGATTTACCGGTGCGGTAACTAAAAACTGATAAAAGGGGAGATAAATTATGAAGAAAAAAATAATAGGATTAGCATTGACAATAGCGGTAGTGAGCGCGTTAAGTACGGCGGCATATGCGTCAACATATGTGAATAACGAGGACGTTACAAGCAGTGTATTCACGTCAAGTTCAAACGGATATACATTGTTTCCGGTAAGATATTTGGGTGAGAAACTTGGCTGTGATGTATATTGGAATCCTGACGATAAGTGTATAACAGTAAGTAAAGATGATATACATAGAGATTTTTATAACGGAAGTGCGGCGGTGTATGATTGGGAGGGAAACAGTTATAACCTTGTAACAGCGCCGAAACTTGTAGACGGAAATACAATGGTGCCGGCAGAATTTTATCGCGACCAATTCGGCATAAGCGTTATATGGGACGATGTGACAAGCAGTTTGTTCATAAATTCGGAAAATACATATAATTGGCTTGTTGATACAGCGGAATACAAAGATGCGAAGAAAAGAAAGAGCCAGCTTACACAGGATCAGGCAAGAGATAGACTTTATAATGCGTATGATTCAACAGACCAGCCTTATTTGAAAATAAATGATGAAGGTGAAAGCAGTGACTATTATTATTTCTTTGTATTAAGATATAATGATTTTACCGGATATTACGTTAATTGGGGCGACTATAAAGTAAACAAGAATACAGGAGCAGTAAGTAAAAAATAATTTTATAAGGAGATATAAAATGAAAAGAAAAATTTTATTGACAGTTGCTGTTATTCTTACAGTTATGCTGTCGGCATGCGGTATGAGTGAAGAAGAAATCGGTACGGCGCTAAGCAATATTAATAATGAATATCAAAGCGGTACATATGAGCAGGCTCAAACTGAAATTGTAAAGCTTGAAAAAGTGACAAAGAAAATGACAGATGAGCAGAAAAGTAAGTATGATGAATTGAAGCCTTTGATTGAATATGCAGTGCAGTCAAGCGGTGAGATTAATAATGCTTTAAATGACGCACAGGGCTTGTGCGACCAAAAGATGTATTATGAGGCGAGTCAGGCACTTGATAAAATTTCAATGGACTATAAACTTCCTCCGACAGAGCAGAAGAAGTTTGATGAAGAAAAGACAACTGCCGAAAACGGTATAAAGTCGGTAAAAGTAACTGACGCGCTTAAAAATGTGGAAACGATATATAACGGCGGTGACTATGATAAAGCGACAGAGGAACTTTCAAAGATAGACACGTCGAATCTTACAGATGCACAAAGTCAAAAATATCAGTCATTGCAGACGAATATAGCAAATGCCAAAGCGGCGGCAGAAAAAGCTGCGGCAGAAAAAGCAGCAGCTGA
Source organism: Hominilimicola sp. (assembly GCF_046972485.1). Taxonomy (NCBI): domain Bacteria; kingdom Bacillati; phylum Bacillota; class Clostridia; order Eubacteriales; family Oscillospiraceae; genus Hominilimicola; species Hominilimicola sp. The sequence goes on along the minus strand of NZ_JBKVWU010000127.1, from coordinate 1,003 downwards.
AGCAAAGGCGAAAGCTAAGATAGATATATCTATGGCAAAAAGTAAAGTTATTGGAACTTCGGGTTATCCGTATGCATCATTGCTTGCTGAAAATGATGAAAAATGGTACTTCGCACCTACTGATGAACCAGATGCCAATGTAAGAGATAGTGGCGGTCATGTGAGCAAGGGTGTTATGGTTTATTCTGTTGATAAAAATACAGGAAACATAAAGAGAGAACAATAAAAATATATTATCTGCTTTATTAGAAAAATTAATTGAATAACACCGTAGAGTCAACCGTAAAGGTTGGCTCTTTTTTGTATGCGATGGCAATACAGCTTATCCCTATTTATATACTGTATAAATGAGGTGGTTTCAGTGAAAGGAAAAATTAAAATCAATGATGAATTAAAAGCGAGTTACAGACGTGGGATTGTAAAGGAGCTGTATTCAAGGGAAATGATAACGGAGCAACAGTATAAGAGATTGCTTATGAAATAAGTGACAGCGGGGAGGTGTCGGTGGTGCTTAAAGTGGCGGCATATGCGCGTGTTTCGACTGACAAGGATGATCAGATAAATTCACTTACAAATCAGCGTGAGTATTTTGAAAGCTACATAAAGTCAAATGGCGATTGGGAGTTTGTTGAGGTATACTTTGACGAGGGTATCACAGGCACTCAAACCAAGAAACGAAAAGGTTTTAATCGTATGATTAACGACTGTAAAAACGGAAAAATAGACTTGATTTTAACAAAGGAAGTCAGCCGTTTTGCAAGAAATACTGTTGACACGTTGAATTACACCCGTATGTTAAAGGAATATGATGTAGGTGTATTTTTCATCAACGATAATATTGATACACGTCAAAATGACGGTGAGTTTCGTTTGGCGATTATGGCATCTGTTGCACAGGAGGAAAGCCGAAAAATTTCAGAACGTGTGAAATGGGGACAAAGACGTGCTATGGAAAACGGTGTTGTGTTCGGAAATAACAGTATTGTCGGATTTGATATTAATG
>NZ_JBKVWU010000126.1:0-5992 GCF_046972485.1 Hominilimicola sp. | reverse complement strand
AAATTAAAGAAAGTGTTTTAGACAAATATTTGAACTAATTTAAAAGCAGACAAAGAAAAAAATTCTTTGTCTGCTTTTTTATGTGCTATTTACATTTATATGTCTTTTTATATACTTCATTGAATTTTGTAATTTGTTGATATATAATACTTTTGTCGGATTAATCCGATATTAAAGGCAAACTTCATTAACGGTTTTTAACCGGCGGTTATGCCCACTTTTATATTCACAGGCTTTATGCCGAGTTTATGAAAGGGGGTATGCTTATGAAAAGTAAGCATATTGTTACATATGGCAAAGAAATTGCTTTTTGCAGTTTTGATAATTATCGCTATATTGATAATTTTCACCATAAAAGTACAATAGCCGCCCTCTCACCCAGGAACGGCTATTGAATAAATAGTTCTTTTTGGGCATAACCGCTTGAGGTTTGCCTTTTTTCTATTTTTATTATATAACTATAAATTAATTTTGTCAACACATAATGAAAAACACAGACTGCATTTTGCAATCTGTGTTTAATATTATTCAAATTAATACATTCCCATACCAGGATCCATCGGAGCGGCCGGAGCTGCCGGTTCAGGAAGGTCTGTTACAAGACTTTCTGTTGTAAGTACCATAGACGCAACAGATGCTGCATTTTGAAGTGCACTTCTTGTAACCTTAACCGGGTCAACGATACCTGCCGAAATCATATCAACATATTCTTCAACAAGTGCATTAAATCCCTTACCTGTTTCACAAGACTTAACCTTATCCACGATTACACTGCCTTCAAGACCTGCATTCTTTGCGATTTGCCAAGCCGGTTCTTCAAGTGCTTTAAGTACGATTTGAACACCTGTCTTTTCATCACCTTCAGTTTTTTCAAGTAAAGCCGCAACAGTAGGAATAACATCAATATAACTTGTTCCGCCGCCTGCAACGATACCTTCTTCAACAGCCGCTTTAGTAGCTGCAAGAGCGTCTTCAATTCTAAGTTTCATTTCTTTCATTTCTGTTTCTGTTGCCGCACCGACTTTAATTACAGCAACACCACCTGCAAGTTTAGCAAGTCTTTCTTGTAGCTTTTCCTTATCAAATTCAGATGTTGATGCCTCAAGTTCACGTCTGATTTGTGCAACTCTGTCTGCGATTGCATTCTTATCGCCTGCACCGTCAACAATAATTGTAAGTTCCTTTTGAATCTTAACTTGCTTTGCTGTACCAAGTTGTGAAATTTGTGTATCTTTCAAATCAAAGCCAAGTTCTTCACTGATTACCTGACCGCCTGTCAAGATTGCAATATCTTGCAGCATTTCCTTACGTCTGTCACCAAAGCCGGGAGCCTTTACAGGTACGCATACGAATGTACCGCGAAGTTTATTAACGATAAGTGTTGAAAGAGCCTCACCCTCAACATCTTCAGCGATAATTACCATCTTTCTGCCTGCTTGCATAACTTGTTCAAGAAGCGGTAAAATTTCTTGAATATTTGAAATCTTCTTATCTGTAATAAGAATGTATGGGTCGTCAAGAACTGCCTCCATTTTTTCTGTATCAGTTACCATATAAGGTGTGATATAACCTCTGTCGAATTGCATACCTTCAACAATTTCAGAATATGTTTCGGCAGTCTTTGATTCTTCAACTGTGATGACGCCGTCTGCTGTTACCTTTTCCATTGCCTCTGCAATTAGCTGACCGATTTCTTCATTAGCAGCTGAAACCGATGCAACTCTTGCAATATCTTCCTTACCCTGAACTTTCTTTGCTGTAGAAAGCAGCTTTTCAACAGCCGCGTCAACAGCCTTTTGGATACCCTTTCTTACGATCATAGGGTTAGCGCCTGCCGCAACATTCTTTAGTCCTTCACGAACAAGTGCCTGTGCAAGAAGTGTAGCTGTTGTTGTACCGTCACCGGCAACGTCATTTGTCTTTGTTGCAACTTCTTTTACAAGCTGAGCGCCCATATTTTCAAATGGATCTTCAAGTTCAATTTCCTTAGCGATTGTAACACCGTCATTTGTGATTAGCGGTGCACCGAATTTCTTATCAAGAACAACATTTCTGCCCTTCGGGCCAAGTGTGATTTTAACTGTATTTGCAAGTTGGTTGATACCGCTTTCAAGAGCGTGTCTTGCGTCCTGTCCGTATTTAATTTGTTTAGCCATAATAATAACCTCCTAATATATTAGTCTACTATTGCAAGTATGTCGCTTTGACGAAGAATTGTATATTCCTCACCGTCAACCTTGACTTCTGTACCTGCATATTTTGAAGTAAGTACCTTATCACCAACGGAAACTTCCATCTTAACTTCCTTTCCGTCTACAACACCGCCGGGACCTACTGCAACGATTTCAGCCACCTGTGGCTTTTCCTGTGCCTTTGAAGTAAGGATAATTCCGCTCTTTGTCGTTTCCTCTGCTTCAAGCATTTTTATAACAACTCTGTCTGCCAATGGTTTGATGTTCATTATATATTACCTCCTAAAATTTTAATCAAGTTCATTGTTAGCACTCACACTTCTTGAGTGCTAACAATGCTATTATGTTCTTTTTTGCTCTATTTAGCAAAGTCCGTTTTTTTAATATATTGCTATATTTACTCTTATTTTCTTTATTTTTCTTTTTATTACGTTCAATATCTCCCTTTTGGTGTTTTAACAAATTGTTCATAAACTTAATACTGCTTTAACTTACGAAGTTTTCAAACATCTGTTGTGCCTCATCAAGATTATCAAATTCAACACCTTTTTTTAGTTCATCAATATCCTCGCTTGGAAATACATTTTCGCTTATTTCTTCACTCAAAATTGCCGTTTTATTATTCCCTACACATTTATTAATTTGAAGTAAACCGTTCTCAACCTTAACTTCATATACTGTAGTTTTTACATCATTTGCATTCACCTCTTCAACCGCCGCAACCGTAGGCATAGGAGTCGGCACACTGTCGGACACACCTATTCTGCCGATAGCGTATCCGCCTCCGAAAAACAACGCTACAAGTAATACATATGACGAAACAATAAGTGTATTCTTTAAAATTTTCATAATTTATTCCTCATTTCTTTTAATATTTTTTCTTAAATTATTCCCTTTTTGTCCCAATTTTATACTTTGCATAAGACTTTGAAAAATAAATGTTGCAAATTTATGCAATTTAGGATATAATTAAAGTATGCAATTATCTTTAAAGAAAGATTGAGGCTTTTAACAGCCCCGAAATCAAAGTAGACATACTCTCACATTTTGTCTACAATCTTAATAAAAAAGATAGGAGAAAATATTATGGCTGATAATAACAGAAGAAACAGACCAAGCTCCGGATATGGCTCAAATGATAATTTCAACTGGGAAGAGTATGATATGAAAACTTCGTCAGCTTCAGGCGCTCCGAGACGTCGCAGACAAGCGGCATCCACAAAGCCTACAAGATCACCGCAGGCAAGTTCTTCATCATACAGAGAAGTACCGTCAAGGCGCCGGACTCAAACAACTTCCCGCAGTAAGAAAAAGCAAAAAAAGCAGCTTACTCCGAAACAGATTCAATTCAGGAAACGCTTACGGCTTACATTCTTTGTTGCGATTTTTGTGGTAGTTGTAATTGTATCCGGTATGGGCATAGGAATGTATGCCGCAGTATCACGTGAAATTAAAGATATGAATATTCAAACTCTTGCTTTGAATTATTCTTCATTTATATATTACGAAGATGCCGCCGGCAATCCGCAGGAACTTGAACAAATACAATCCGATTTTAACCGTATATGGGTAGATTCGTCGCAAATACCTCAAGTTATGAAAGACGCTATTGTTGCCATCGAAGATGAACGTTTCTACAAGCACCACGGTGTTGATATAAAACGTACACTCGGTGCAACGGGTAAATGGCTACTTTCAAAAGTCGGTATCGGCTCGTCAAACTATGGCGGTAGTACGATTACTCAACAGGTTATAAAAAATATAACCAATGAAAAAGAAAATACACCTTCGCGTAAGGTCAAAGAAATGATGCGTGCGGTTGCACTTGAAAAACAGCTTACAAAAGACGAAATACTTACAATGTATCTGAATATCGTATATTTCGCTAACAACTGTAACGGTGTTGAGGCTGCCGCAAACACTTACTTTAACAAAGACGCAAGCGCCCTTACGCTTGCCGAAGCGGCATCAATCGCAGGTATAACACAGTTCCCGTCAGAATACGATCCGTTTGTACATCCGGATAAGAATATCGAAAAACGTAATCTTGTACTCGGCAAAATGCGTGAACTCGGTTATATCACAGACGCTGAATATGCAGAGGCATCAGGCAGTGACCTTGTTGTAAGCAACGCTTACAGGAAAAATCAAGGACGTATTACTTCATACTTTGTTGACCAAGTTGTAAATGACGTTATCGCCGACCTTATGACTCAAAAAGGTTACTCGGAAGATTTTGCAACCCAACAGGTATACAACGGCGGTTTGAAAATTTATTCAACAATGAATCCCGACATTCAAAATATAATGGAAGGCATATTTACCAATACGTCTAACTTCCCTTATACAGGCAAGGGTGCTCAATCGGCAATGATTATAATTGACCCTTACACAGGTAAAATTCGCGGTCTTATAGGCGGTCTTGGCGAAAAGACTGATATTCGCGGTTGGAACAGAGCCACTCAATCAAAACGTCAACCCGGTTCATCAATTAAACCGCTTTCGGTTTACGCACCGGCGGTTGATATGGGTAAAATCACAGAAGTCGATACCGTAACAGACGAAGAAATAACAATCGGCAACGACAAGTGGAAACCAAAGAACTCATACAACGACTTCTTAGGCGATATGACAATTAAAGAGGCGGTTGCACGTTCGGCAAACATTCCTGCCGTAAAGGTATTGGATATGGTCAACCTTACAAACTCATTCAACTACCTACAAAACAAATTCCATATCACAACACTTGAAGAAAAAGATAAAAACTACAGTTCTCTTGCACTCGGCGGTCTTACACAAGGTGTAACCGTTGAAGAAATGGCGGGAGCATATTGCACATTCGTAAACAGCGGTAAATATATTAAGCCGTATACTTACACAAGAGTACTTGATTCAACAGGTCAGGTTATTCTTGAAAACACATCAAACACAAGTCAGGCTATCAGCCCTGCGGCAGCATACATTACAGCTGATTTACTTTCGGGCGTTGTAAACAGCAGCGTCGGTACAGGTAAAGGTGCAAAGCTTGACTGCGGTATTTCAACATACGGTAAAACAGGTACAACAGACGATGACTGCGATAAGTGGTTTGTTGGTTTCACACCGTATTATGTAGGCGCTTGTTGGTACGGTTTCGATACTCCCGCATCAATTTCAGCGGCAGGTGTTTCGGGCAATCCGACAGTTACCGCATGGAATCTTGTAATGGAAAAAATTCACGAATCGCTTAACCCTAAAGAAATCACAAAACCAAGTAATGTTGTTGAGGCACAGGTATGCGAATACTCCGGTATGCTTGCAACTGACACCTGCCCTACCACAACCGCTTACTTCGTTGAAGGAACACAGCCAAAGGCATATTGTGACGCATCACACGCAAGCAGACGTAATAAATCAACGCAAACACCTCTGTCAACAGTTGCACCGGTTGATACTCCAAGCGCTATGCCTACAGTAAATCCTGCGACTTCGGAAACACACGAAAATCAAAACGGCAATAATTCAAATACATCTTCAGGTATAAATTCGGGTTCTTCGTCAAGTACTAACAGCGGTTCTTCGTCAAGTACAAATTCGGGTACTAACAGTGGTTCTTATGATACAAATTCGGGCGGCAGTTCTTCGTCAAATTCGGGCGGAACTGATTACGAACAAGGCAATACAGGCTCATCTGAAAGTGAAAATACAGCAGGCGGAGCAGAAGAAGATACTTCATCGGAAGAATAAGACAGCAAAAATGAGGCTTTTTTGATGTGACCCCAAAAAGTTAGACTTTTTATAGCGTAGTAGTTTTAACGACT
>NZ_JBKVWU010000125.1:0-6025 GCF_046972485.1 Hominilimicola sp. | reverse complement strand
GACTATATGCGTACACTTGTCAAGGAAGTAGACGAGCGTTCACCGCAGACTGTTAAGGAATACAGTGACAAACTTTACGAAAAGATTAAAGAAGTTCTTGACGGTAAAGAAATAGACGAAGCAAGAATACTTACCGAAGTTGCAATTTATGCCGATAAAGTGGCAGTAAATGAGGAAACGGTAAGACTTGGCAGTCACTTTGAAGAATTTGACACTATAATAAACAGCGGTTCGCCGGCAGGCAGAAAGCTTGATTTCTTAATTCAGGAAATTAACCGTGAAGTAAATACAATCGGTTCAAAGGCAAGTGATATTGAAATCGCCAAAACCGTTGTAACGCTAAAGGGTGAAATTGAAAAATTAAGAGAGCAAATTCAAAATATTGAATAACAGGTGATATAATGAAACTTATAAATATAGGCTTTGGAAATATGGTTAATGCCGAACGTGTTGTGGCAGTTGTAAGTCCAGAGTCCGCGCCGATTAAACGTATAATTCGTGAGGCGGAGGATAAGGGTAATCTTATAAACGCAACATACGGCAGAAGAACAAGAGCCGTTATAGTAACCGATTCCGACCATATTGTTCTGTCGGCTTTGCAGACGGAAACGGTATCAGGCAGACTTAGCGGTGATACAGGAGAGGAGAGCGTTAAAGGCGATGAGTAGAGGTGTACTTTTTGTAATGTCCGGACCGTCGGGAACGGGCAAAGGAACGATTTGTAATGAACTTCTTGCAAATGAAAATAACGACGTATTTTTGTCCGTATCGTCAACAACGAGAGAAAAACGCAAAGGTGAAACCGACGGCGTGACATATAATTATACAACGGTGGAAAACTTTAAGAAGATGATAGACAACGGAGAAATGCTTGAATATGCTATGTACAGCGGCAATTATTACGGTACTCCGAAAAAGACTGTTGAAGATATGCTTGAGAGCGGGAAAAACGTTTTGCTTGAAATCGAGCCGCAAGGCGCACTTAAAGTTAAGAAACTTTTTGAAGAGGCAGTACTTATGTTTATAGCACCGCCGTCAATGAAAGTTTTAAAACAGCGACTTGAGGACAGAGGCCGTGAAACGGCAGAACAAATAGAAGAACGACTTGAGGCGGCAAAATGGGAATTATCTCAGTCGACGAAGTATGACTGTATATTCGTAAACGACGAACTTGGCGAGTGTGTTCGTGAAGTCGAAGAAACAATGCGTGATAAGGTTCAAAAGCGTAACCTTGTTGATAAATTATTAGCTGAAAATTATTGATTACTGGAGGAATATTATTATGATGATTAAACCTGGAATTTCGGAACTTTCAAAGTGTGTGGACAGCCGTTATACACTTGTTACAATGGCGGCAAAGCGTGCAAGAATGATTGGTGAAGAACGTATGCACGATATGGACGCATACGGCGATGAAAAACCTGTATCAGTTGCGGCAGAGGAAATCGTAGAGGGAAAAGTAGGCTATGTTCGTTCAGAGGCTATCAAGCGTGCAAAGGCTTGGGAGGACGAAAAGGTTGCGGCTATTCTTTCTCTAAACAGTAATGATGACGTACAGCCGGAAGAAATTGAAGTTGTAGAAGACGATACAGAAGATAACGAATAATAATGATAGCAAAAATTATTGTGGATAATAAGTCAAAGCAAGTTGATAAACCTTTTGATTATCTTGTCCCGAAAGAACTTGAAGACAAAATTAAAATAGGCAGCAGAGTGCTTGTTCCGTTTTCTTCCGGTAACAGAGAAATTGAGGGATTTTGTGTCGGCACTGCGGATACAAGTGACAGTAAACGTCTTAAATCCATAATAAGAACGGCAAATGATTCGATAGGCTTTGACGAAGATATGCTTGAACTTATCGAGTGGATGCATAAAAAATATCTTGCGTCATACCTTGATATAATTCATACGATTGTTCCTTCAGGTACGGCACTTAAAACGAAAGAATGGATTATTCTTGAAAATAAAAGTGAGGAAAAGTCAGAGATACGCCGACGTATTACGGAAATACTTACCGATAACGGCGGCAGTATGGAATTTAAAGGACTTAAAGAAATGTGCGGAGTTGATATACAAAATCAAGTCCGTGCAATGATTAAAGATGGTACTTTAAAAAAGGAATACAGGCAATCGGTTGACATTAAGGATAAAAAAATTAAATGTGTAAAGCTTATATGTGACAGAGAAACGGCACTTGAAAGTGCCGAAATTTTACGCAGAAAAGCACCTGTTCAAGCAAAAATGCTTGAAGTGCTAAGCGAAAACGAGTATGTTTCTCTTGCCGATTTGCAGAAATTTACAAACGGCTCACACAGTACCGTAAAAGCACTTGAAAAGAAAAATCTTGTCAATGTGTTTGATATGACGGTTGAACGTGATCCGTATTGGAACAGAGTTTTTGAGAAAACAGAAAAGATGGTTCCGACACCGGAACAGGAATACGCGATAGATGAAATCACAAATTCCGTAAAATCGGGTGACGGAGGGATATATCTTCTGCACGGTGTGACAGGCAGCGGTAAAACCGAAGTTTTTATGCAGACGATTGAAAATGTGATAAATATGGGTAAAAGTGCGATTATGCTTGTACCCGAAATATCGCTTACACCGCAGATGGTTTCAAGATTTATGTCGCGATTCGGCGGCAGAGTTGCTATTTTTCACAGCGGTTTGTCCGCCGGTGAAAGATATGACCAATGGAAGAAAATTCGTGACGGTGAGGCTGATATTGTAATCGGTGCAAGAAGTGCGATTTTTACACCGCTTAAAAATATCGGCGTTATAATAATGGATGAGGAACATTCCGATACTTATAAGTCGGATATGTCACCGAGATACCACGCACGCGAAACGGCAATATTCAGAGCAAGTCAGTTTGGTGCGGCGGTTGTCTTGGCGTCGGCAACGCCGTCTGTTGAAAGCTATTACAAAGCACAGACAGGCGAATATAAGTTGCTTGAAATGAATACAAGATACAATAAAAATAAAATGCCCGAAATATCGGTTATTGATATGCGCAGCGAGTTGGAAAAGGGCAATAAAAGTATGCTTTCGGGTAAATTGTATAACGAAATCGAAGAAAATTTAAAACGCGGTGAACAGACAATTTTGTTTCTTAACAGGCGTGGATTTTCTACATTTGTTTCGTGTCGCAGTTGCGGATATGTACCGCATTGTCCGAATTGCAACATATCGCTTACATATCATAAATTTGAGGATAAATTAAAGTGCCACTACTGCGGATATGAACGACCGAATTATAAGCTTTGTCCGAAATGCGGAAGTAATTATATACGTTATTTCGGCGGCGGTACGCAAAAGGTGGAGGACGAATTAAAGCGTCTGTTCCCAAATGCGACAACTGTCAGAATGGATATGGATACAACGGGTAAAAAGCAGTCGCACGAGAAGATTTTACAGAAGTTTGAAAAAGATAAAATCGATATTCTTATCGGTACGCAAATGGTGGCAAAAGGACTTGATTTTGAAAATGTAACGCTTGTCGGAGTTATAACGGCAGATACAATGCTCAATATTAACGATTACCGAAGCGGTGAGAGAACTTTTGCAATGCTTGAACAGGTTTCGGGACGTGCCGGCAGAGGAAGTAAAGAGGGCAGAGCCGTTATTCAGACGTATACGCCCGAACATGAGGCGGTGAGCCTTGTAAAAAGTCACAATTACAGAATTTTTTACGATAAGGAAATTGCAAAACGAAAGCTTATGTGGTATCCGCCGTTTTGTAAAATAGTGAGTGTGCATTTTCAAGGCAATGTTGAAAATATTGTTGCGAAAACGGCAAAATATTTTTTAAACACTGCCGAAAAAACACAGAATATATCACAGAAAATACAGGTTTTAGGACCCGTGCCGTCATATATTTCAAAAATAAAAAACAAATACAGATGGCAGATTATTTTTAAATGCGAAGATGACGATAACTTGGGTGAGATACTTTCACAAGCTGAAATGACATGCAGAAAAAACAAGGAATTTTCGGATGTGGCGATAATAATAGACAAATCACCCGGTATGATAAATTAGAGAGGGGAAACATAATGGCAATCAGAGAAATAAGGGAAAAAGGCGATGAAATCCTTTATAAGAAATGCAAAGCTGTAGTGAAGTTTGACGAAAAACTTCATATACTTCTTGACGATATGTATGAAACAATGCAAAGCCGTGACGGTGTCGGACTTGCAGCTCCGCAAGTGGGGATATTGAAACGTGCGGTTGTCATAGATGTCGGTGACGGTAAAATTGAACTTATAAACCCTGAAATAGTAGAAGAAAGCGGAGAACAGACCGGCAGCGAAGGCTGTCTTAGCGTACCCGGAGTGTTCGGCGAGGTTACAAGACCGAATGTCGTAACCGTAAAAGCACAGGACAGGGACGGCAAGTGGTTTAAAATCACAGGTAAGGAACTCTTGGCAAGAGCTTTTTGTCACGAAATTGAACACCTTGACGGTAAATTGTTCTTGGACAGAGTAATTAGATTTATTGACTAACGGAGATGGTTGAATGAGAATTTTATTTATGGGTACACCCGATTTTGCGGCGGCAAGCCTTAAAGCTATGACAGACGCAGGTCTTGATGTTGTGGGTGTTGTATCTCAGCCGGACAGACCGAAAGGCAGAGGACATAAACTTGTACCGACTGATGTTAAGGCGGCGGCACTTGAGGCCGGTATAGAAAATATATATCAGCCAGAAAAACTGAGAAACGGTGAACTTCAGCCTGTTCTTGACAAACTGAAACCGGAGCTTATTGTCGTTGTCGCATACGGTAAAATTTTGCCTGATTATATAATAGATTATCCGAAATACGGCTGTGTTAATGTACACGCGTCACTTTTGCCGAAGTACAGAGGTGCGGGACCTATTCAGTGGGCGATTATAAACGGCGAAAAGGTTACCGGCGTTACAACGATGAAAATGGACAGCGGACTTGACACGGGTGATATGCTTTTGAAAGCCGAAACCGAAATCGGCGAATATGAAACGGCAGAGGAACTTTTCGAACGTTTAGCCGTAATAGGTGGCGACTTGCTTTTAAAAACAATAGACGGACTTGAAAAAGGCAGTATAACACCTACTCCGCAAAATGATAAGGAGCATACATATGCGCCTATGATTTCAAGAGAAACGGGAGTTATAGATTGGAGCAAATCGGCTCGTGAAATTTCAAAACTGATATGTGGTATGAATTCGTGGCCGCTTGCTTGCACAAAATATAAAGACGGAATTTTAAAAATTGTTTCCGCAAGAGTTTGTGATGAAAATTCAGATAAAGAGGCGGGAGAAATACTTGCACTTGAAAAGGGAAAAGGACTTAAAATTTCTTGCGGTGAGGGAACATTGTACATTGTAACGGCACAGTTTCCAAACAGTAAAAAAATGAATGTTGAAGATTATGCAAGAGGACATGAAATTGAATTAGGAGTTGTACTCGGAAAGGAGTAATTATGTTCAGCTATTATTTTGACCCAACGTATGTACTTGTAATAATTGCATTTTTACTTACATTGTTTGCGTCAATGGGAGTTAAATCGACTTTCAGTAAATACAATGATGTAAGAAGTTCAAGAGGAATTACCGCGGCAAGTGCGGCAAGACAAATTCTTGATGCAAACGGACTTCAGAATATAAGAGTTGAACACGTTTCGGGCGACCTTACAGACCACTACAGCCCGAATGAAAACGTCATAAGACTGTCGGATTCAACATATAATTCTACATCGGTAGCCGCAATAGGTGTTGCGGCACATGAATGCGGTCACGCGGTTCAGCATCAAGTAGGATACGTTCCGATAAAAATTCGTAACGGAATTGTGCCGATAGTAAATGTCTGCAACACGCTTTCAATGCCGATTTTCATAATCGGACTTATACTCGGACTTGGCAGACTGGCAATGGTCGGTGCGATACTTTTCGGTGCGGTGCTTGTATTTCAGCTTGTAACATTGCCGACTGAAATCAATGCGTCAAGACGTGCAATGAAAACTCTTGAAAGTATGTACTTACT
>NZ_JBKVWU010000124.1:0-6324 GCF_046972485.1 Hominilimicola sp. | reverse complement strand
CATATTAATTCCGTAACCGTCCTCAAGACAGTCAAAGTTTGAATACTTGGTGGAAATAGCAAGCACATTTGCAATACAAGCCAAACTACCCGCAGCGGCACCCATCCACTGAACATCATGGTTGCCCCATTGAATATCGACACTGTGGTACTTCGTCAGTGTGTCAAGAATTATATCGGCTCGCGGACCACGGTCAAAAATATCGCCTATAATATGCAGACGACCGATTGCAAGCGTTTGGATAAGCGTTGAAATTTCCACAATAAAATCATCGGCTTGTCCGAGTTCAACGATTGTTGAAATAGATTCGTTATAATATGTTTCCTTGTCCGAGCCGTAATCGGTATTTGCGTGTATAAGTTCATCTATTGTACTGCCGAAAGCCTCCGGCAAAAATTCTCTGATTTTTGCACGTGTGTATTTTGATGCAACAACGCGACATATTTCTATAAGGCGATATAAAGTGATTTTGTACCAATCGTTAATATCGTCCACTTCGTCCTTGATATATTCAAGTTTTTGCTCCGGATAATAAATAAGAGTGGCGAGAACTTGTCTGTCACGTTCGGACAACGTACGACCGTAAATTTGCGTAATCTTGTCCTTGATTACACCGGAGGCATTTTTTAATATGTGCAAAAAAGATTCGTATTCACCGTGAATATCACTCATAAAATGCTCTGTAAGTTTCGGCAGTTTTTGCCTTGACTGCAATCGAATGATTTCGGTTGACGCGGCTTTAACTGTCGGATACTGCTGTGAAAGCAGTGTCAGATAATCAATATCGTAGCTCATAACATCCGTTCCTTTCTGATAATATAATATGTAAATTTCGGTAGTATATTACACAAAAAATACGCTTACAAATGCAATTACAACAGACGTAACAGCGGCAGCCATAAGCCCCTTGTCGAAAAAGGCCATAAGCATAGCACCGACCAAACCGAGCGAGGCGGAGAAAACCGAGCCTGTCGAGAAAAATATAGCCGGAAACGTCATAGCACCGAGTACGGCATACGGTATGTAATATAAAAACGATTTAAGCCATTTTGATTTTATTTCTTTTCTGAAAAGCGTTATAGGCAACGCACGAATTATGTACGTCACTATTGCCATAACTGCCATTAAAGCAATCATTTTCATTTTTCGCCCTCCTCATTGTGCGGAAAAAACGTCGCACCGAATGCCGACGCCAACACTGCCGTTATGATAACAGCCCAGCCCGATGATATAAAAGGAAGTGCGAAATACAGAACGCAACTCAATATAACTGCGGCGATAAGTACAAAAAGTACGTTTTTATCTCTCCTTGACGCAGGGATAATTATTGCGATAAACATTGCGTATAATGTTATTCCCATTGCGTCCGCAAGTGATGTCGGCAGCAGATTGTTTATAAAAGCACCGAGCACTGTGCCGAGTGTCCAGCCGATGTACGGTATTGCAATCAGTCCGAGCATAAACGGAAATGTAATGGCAATCGGTGTTGTTGACGCAACGGCGAATACTTCGTCTGTTATGCCGAATGCTGTTATAAGCCGTTTTGCAAGCGACATTTTACCGATTTTTTGTGACAGGGAAAGCGACATAAGCATATATCGAAGATTTATCACAAACGTTGTAATTGTCATTTCCCACATACCGCCGGCGGCGGAAATTATGTTCATACCGGCAAATTGTCCGGCGGAAGTAAGGTTAGTCATTGAAATTACTATTGCCGCCCAAGCAGGTATTCCGTTTTGTACGGCAAGCATACCGAATGAAAATGAAACGGGTATGTATCCGAGTGCAATAGGCATACCGAGCCTTGCACCTTTTAAAAATTGTGTTGCTTTACTCAAAATATTTTATCACTCCGAATTGTTTTATTACTTATTATTATAAGGGAAAAACGATATAAAATCAATATCTTATAAAAATATAGGTAACAAATAATGTTTAAAAATCAGTGATAATATTTTAGTCGTAGAAATACTCTTGAAAAAAAATAGTAAATAGTATATAATATAGCTATCATGTTATATTGTACGGTGGTGTGCCGTATAAAATTAATAAAGAGAGGGAGAGATTACATGAATAACAAAAAGAAACTATTGTCAATCATTACAGCTTTGGCAATAACAGCATCTGCTTTCACAGGCTTTGCAGTAACAGCAATTGCCGAAAATACAGATGAACAGCCGATTAGTGCTGACAGCGAGATAACTTTGGCTGATGAAACAACATCGACCGAAGCGGTAACAGAAGATGAGCAGTCTGAAGCTGTTGAATTGGCAGATGACAGTGATGTCTATTTTGAACAAAATTATGACGCGGCAGACGCGAGTGTTGATTGGGTATCGCCAAACATGCAGAGTGCAATTACTTTGGTAGACGACGGCAACGGCGGTAAAATGGTTGATACAACACATATTGCCAGTGCCAATAGCCGTGGACAATATTTGCTTTTCGGTGACCTTGCGGCAGGTTCAAAATATGTAGTAGAATTTGATATGGCATTTGCGGCTTCAGACAGCCAAGGCTCACAATTTGCAGTATTGGGTTCGGATTATGCTTATAAAGAAAAAAATGCAAATTATGGCTGTGAAAGCGGATATATATTAAAGATGGACGCTCCTGCAAATGCAGCATCATGGGCAATAACAAATTCTACAAAGACAATCCCTACAGGTATTGAAAATATGTATCACTATAAGGTGGTTGTAAACGGTACAACAGCTTATTTGACAGTGACAAAAGGAAGCGAAACCGTTGTTGACAATGAAATTATGCCGGTAAACGGTGCAGGCGGTATAAAGGGACTTTATTATGTATCAGGACGATATACGGCTCATATGCAGATAGATAACATCAAGCTTCGTAAGCCGACAGACAGTGAAATTCCGGATACAACTTACTATACGGCAACAATCAATACAACAAGATATGCTACTATGGTAACTGATGATAATACTTATTATGCAGATGCAACGGGTAAGATTGAAATTCCTCTTTTAACAAGCGGAACGGAAATTAACTACACATTGAAGAAAGTTGGCTATAATGACGTAACAGGAACTATCAGCATTGACAGTGACAATGTTACACAGGATAAGCCGTTGGCTTTGAAGGATTCCGACGTATTGTTCATGGAATCAGATTTCGGTAATAAAGACGGTGCATATATTTCAGCATCCGGATCAAGAGGAGATTCAATATCGTTGGGTTCTGAAAACTTGTCAGATTTGACAAACATAAGCGTTGATATGAACTTTGCGGGCTTTGGCAGCTACCTTTCGGGAAGTCAAAAGGTATGGTACATTGACACAGACGGCGGTAAGCTTGTAGGTCTTCAATTCAGTGCAAACGGCTTGTATGCTTGGACCGGTTGGACAGGTTCTGCCGGAATGAATGTGTATGACGATACAGGCAAATACACAAACGGAGCATTGCTTTCAAATGATTTGCCGTCAGGCGACTTTACGGTAAACTTCGTAGTAGACAAGAATAGCAAGGCTATTACTGTATCATATAATGATACATCGGTTTCATTGCCATACACAATCAATGCAACGGCTGTAACAGGCTTGGGTACAGGCTTGTACAGATACTTGGGTGAGCTTCAGACTAAGGAAATCAAGGCAACAACTCCTAACAGAGATTACCTTGCAATCAACGGTGTATCGGGCGTTGCTAAGGTTTCTGGTAAAATAATAACAAGAGAATATCAAAAATCGGAAACGGTTATCAATGACGGTGAAACATTTACATGGGCATTGTCAAGAAAAGACGGCAAAGCTATGACAGGTATCACTATAGAAAACGGTGTCCTTTCTGTTGCAGATACAGCAGAACCGGGTAAAATTACAATTACTTGTACGGGATCATCTTCTGCTTCAAAGACTGCTTCAAAAGATGTAGTTATCGGTGACTTCCAGTCATTGTCTTTAAAGGCTGACGGTCCTCAGGCTTATACATCTACAGATAATGAAAAGGGTAAATATGTACTCACAAGTGCTGTAGATTCATTCGGTGATGAAGTATTGTCACTTCTTTCTGATGTTAAGTGGACATCATCAAATACCGATGTTGCTACAATTACAGAAGCAGGTGAGCTTACTGTTGTAGGTTCAGGTTCAACAACAGTTACAGCAACAGTAACAAACGGTACGGCAGTTTCAAAAATAACAATTCCGGTAACTGTTGATACATATTATATTAATGCAGACGCAACCGGCGATTCGACAGTTGTGGATACAACAAAAATCGTATCGGGCGACAATATTAAGAAGTATCTTGTAACAACTGCAACAGCTGACGGTACACTTGTGAAGCAAACACAGGTTGATGCAGCGGATGTAGTAGCTGCAAGAGTAACAAAAACGGCTGAAAACGGTGTTAAGATTATCGCTACATATGAAAACGGTTTACTTAAGGGTATTGTACAGGCTGATGTTGAAAAGGGTACTGAAATAACAGCTGAAAACACAACAACTACAAAGGTATTCTATTGGACATCTTTGGCTGAAATGAATCCTATTGCTTTAACAACCGAAGCTGCAGGTTCAAAGACTATAACAGTTGATACAACAGGTGCTGCAAAAGTTGAAATCGCACCTATTTTTGAAACATCAATGAATACACTTCTTGCAGTTCCGTCAGACAGCTATAACGTAACAATTACAGCTAACAACGGTAGGAGAACAGACGTATATGTAAACGACCAAATGATGTTCAACAACATAAACCAAGGCAGTGACAACTGGACTATAGGCAGAAACGTTGCAGAGTCAACAGATTACACTGTATATGATATAGTTGTTACACAAGGTTATGCTAAGTTCAATTACAGAGATGACCAAAGCAGCGGTACAACAATTACAAATGTTAAATTCTCTAAATCACCTTCAATCGTTACAAGAACTAAGAAGGTATATGTAATCGGTGACTCATTGGTTGCTAATTACTACGGTACAGCTCCTGAAGGTAAAGAAGGTCTTGTAAGAACAGGTTGGGGTCAAGTACTTCAAAATTATATTTCAGGTGCAGAAGTTGTAAACCTTGGTAACAGCGGTGCATGGGCAACAGGCATGAAAGCTGATGCATTTACAAATGTTTTAGGCAGTGCACAGCCTGGAGATATAATGGTTCTTGAAAGCGGATATAACGATAAAGTTCACTCAAATGAAGCAGACATGAAGGCAGCTGTAACGGATATGCTTACTACTGCAAATGATATGGGTCTTACAACATTCCTTGTAACTCCTAATGCATCATATCATGATTATGAGGAAGATGTAATATACTCAGCAGCTATCAGAACAGTTGCAGAGGAAGTTACAAGCACAAATCTTATTGACCTTGCTAAGAAGAGTTATGCATTCTTGAATGACAAGTATGGTGCTTTGGACAATGCAGCAAGAAGATATGTACTTGTCGGAGATAAAGATAATGCGGGTATATATAACAATGCTGTTTGGAACGAAGACAATTCTAAAATAAGCGGTGATAAGGGACTTCACTCAACAAATAATGCAGCTAACTGCTGGGCAGCTATAATCGCGCAAGGTCTATACGACAATGAAGCTACAAGAAACGTTGTAGATACAAATTATAAGTATACATTCAACGATGGTACAAATGATATTAGTGTAGGCGTAAGCACTTCAACAACAACAGACTAATGCAAATTAAAATACACACTCTACGGAGTGTGTATTTTTTTGCAAAAAAATTACCGCCGGTCAGTTAAAACTGTCGGCGGTAAATTTTTTATGTATTCAATTTTTTATCGATTTCCCGTAATGTCAAAATTCTGCATAACTTCTTTACGTTTTTCGATTGCGTATTGAGTGTAGTATTTGTGGGTTACTTCGATGTTTTTGTGTCCCATAAGCTCCGCAACCATTTTTATATCAATGCCGTCAGCGATAAGATTACAGGCGAATGTACGTCTTAATGCGTGCGGACGTGCCTTGTCGGGGTCGTATATACCGACAGTCGCACAATATTTTTTCAGTACCTTTTCAACACCTTGTGCGGTCATTCGTGTTCCGAGTCGGCTGATAAAAAGTGCGTCGTCTTTTGCTTTTTCGTTTTCAACACGTTCCTGCATATATGTAAACAATTCGTTTTCCACTTGAACAGGCATAAATATTTCCTGTTCGTCACCGCCCTTACGGGTGACAACGAATGACGAAGTATCAAAGCACACGTCACGAATATCAAGGTTGATAAGTTCACTCACACGACAGCCCGTGCCGAGATATGCGGTAAAAAGTGCAATATCACGTTTTTTTCTGTTCTTGTATTCCGTAAGGTCACGACCTGTATAATATTTTTCAC
>NZ_JBKVWU010000123.1:0-6431 GCF_046972485.1 Hominilimicola sp. | reverse complement strand
CTTTTACATATACCGGACCGTTTGTTGTATCGATAACAACCTTACCGCCTTGAACGCTTAGTCCGTCAAATGATGTATTTTCTGAAATTGTGTAATATGGATAACCGTTTTCGTCGGTAGGAAGACTCGGATACGACCAGGCATTAACGCCTACCCAACCTTGTGCAGATGTGTATTCTACATCTTCATAAGCAGGTGTTTCGGGTTTTACAGAATCATCTGTAAGATAAGTATCGGGATAATATGCATCAAGATACTTTGACATATTTTCTTCAACCTTATCCACACCTTTTCTGTTTGTGTCTTTAAGGATTGCAGAATATTCGTCTTGATAGCTTACTTCTTGTGATGAAATTATATCACCGTCAAGATAGTTTTCACCAGCATTGTCAAACTTAACCTGTCCGCCTGCATACACGTCACCCTCAATATTCATTGATTGATGTGCGTTTACCCCGTCAAATGCTACAACAGCCGCATTGTTGATTGTAGAAACCTGTGTTTCCGGAATCTGAGCAAAAGCAGACACTGCCATTGTAAGCATTGATCCTGCAACCAAGCAGGAAACCATTTTTTTCATGTTCATAAACCTCTCCCTCTCTCCAGTTATTATACTATCAATATATAGTTATATTAATTGTATATACATATAATACCACTCAACATCTATATTTGTCAATATCTTCAGGAAAATTTTATAACATAAATTATCCTTATTTCACCCAGTCAGCCCATTCGTAGTCGTTGATTGAATCTTTGATGTAATCCTTAGTAAGTTCCAGTGCAACAATTACATTCAGACACCACTGTGAAGTAAAGTTTGTACTTATCCAGAACATTTCTTCGAGATTTTCATTATTAAAGTAATTCTTGTAAATTCCTATATCGAAATTATCTTTCTTGTCCTTGCCTGCCAAAGAATGAATAAGCACTTGCCATACTTGATATGCAAGCTCGGCATTATCCGTTTCTCTTGCCGCATATCCGCACAAAGCCGATGCCATATACGGATAAACAAATCCGTTGCCGGTCAAAAGACCGTTTGAAATTTTCTTTTTTTCCTCAACCGGTAAGAAGTAAAATTCGCCGTACTGAACAAGCATATCCTTAAATACTTCATCATCTAAAAGTTCAGCAAGTTCAAACCAAGTTTCGGGACCGCCCATACAAACGGCAAGGTGTGCACCGCCTGCGGCACTTTCGCCGATATATCCCAAATGGCCCGTTTCGGGATCATATTCATAGTTTGAACCCGAAATCATACGCATAGGCGACTTTTTCAAATCATTGATACCCGTAACAATCTTATCTCTGTAATGATTATCGTTATCTCTCTCCCAAGCCGTATACCAGTTTGAGCAATATGTTGACCAGTCCGGACCGCTTCTTGCATGAGTAGGAAGTTTCATTTCTTCTTTCTTATAGAAATATCTAAGCGGATCCATATTAAGCGTTGCATAGTCTGCGTCCTTAACATCGTCCATTGCGTCACCTATTCTCGGATCACCGCCCATCAAATAATACAATGCTCTGTGATGTCCTGCCATAGCGATACGCGGTTCTTTACAGGAATCGCCCCAATGCACAACATTATGACGGCTGCCAAGACCTTTCAAATCACCGAAATGGTATATATCAACATCTGCACTGTGACGGCTCATTGCCTCTGCCATAGTGAAAATATCTTCTCTGCCCGAACGCATAAATGCAAGCCACAGCCACAATGTCGGTATAAGTTCGGTATTCTGCCAAGCGTAACCGCCCATATCATATCTCCAACAATGACGCTGTGCGTCATATGTGTGCATTATATCGCCGTAATCCCAAAGACCGTACCAATGTCTTTGTTCGACTTCGTTCTTATAAAATGCAAATGCTTTGTCAAGTTCTTCTTCAAGCCATTTTTTAAGCGGTGTATCCTTTGACGGCAAGCTCCATTCACCCATAGCCTTAACTTCGTGATAATATTCAGGAGTTGCAACAAGTACAGACGGTTTCTGTACAGTTTCGGCTTGTTTCATAAGTTCATCGTCCGACGGCACTGTGTCATATAAAAACAGTGACATTTCGTTTGTATTCGCAATTCCGTATGCCGATGAGCCTATTTCAGGAAATCCCTCATAATATGTTTGGTCATGTGCAACGGTGTCATAGTGACGCATATCCTGTGCTTCTGCGTCCGGCGGAACAATCCATGCGGTAAGGCTTGCGTTATCCGTACAAAGTCCGTCAGCATAAAGTGATGTAGGATACTTCTCCCAGAAGTTGTGTATACAAAATGCCGTACCTTTTGTTTCGTCCGCAATGTACATAAGACCTTTTGAGCGTTTGCCCCAAATTGCCTTTATAAATGTACATTCTTCGTGTCCTGTGCGTTTCTTTACTTCAAAGCTGTCTGCCGTAACCTGTTGCAAACGATAGCTGTCCCACTTTGTTACATTATCAATTTCCTCTTTTGTAACCGCATTACCGTTTCTTAAATCAACCATTTCGGAAAGGCTTACTTTTTCGCCCGCAAGCTGTTTTGAATAAATCGGCTGAATACCGATTGACGGTCCAAGACGCGGTCGCCACAAATTTAAAAGCTGCATTGTTTCGTGCATAACACCGCAGTCGCCTGTTATCTTTATACGTCTGTTATAAAGTTCACCTTCCATTTTTCTTGTAAGCTGAACGCCGACACCTTTTATAAAATCGGTCTTTTCATCGCCGTCATACAAGAATGTATGGATAATCTTGATTTCATTTTCATCATAGAATACAGAAAATCTGATTATGTAACGCAAAAATTCACTGCCGTCACTGTTTTTGTGTTCACCCGTAACTTTTACTGTTGTTTTCAAATCGCCGCAATCTTCAATTTCAACAGTATTGATTTCTCCGATATACGGTATGCTTTTTCTTATTTCAACGTCACCGTCTTTACTGCGAAGTTCTTTTACGGCTTTTAATGTTACATCACCGTAAGGAGTTTTCATCAAGACCGAACCTTGTTTTGGGAATACCGCTTTAAATTTGCCGTTATCGACAGTTATCTCGTTTTCTGTTTCATTTGTCTTTATTCCGTCAAAACCGTCATATTTATCCGCTTTGTTTATTTCAACAGTTTCACTGTCTGTTTTGATTGTGTACGAACTCCATTTTGTTGAACCGTCGGGATAATATGCAATCGGCTTTTCCTGATATGCGATACCGTTTCCGTTTTCGTCATTTACTGAAAATACTGTTTCTTTTGTAACTTCGCCTTTGTTCCAAGGCACACCGAATGTAACATATCCGCCTTTTGAACGGTTTTCAAGCCAATGTAATTTTACGCTACTCATTTTCACATCTCCTTATATTCTTGCAACGCCCGATTCTCTTGCCGCTTTTGCAACGGCTTTTGCAACGTTTTCCGCTACACGCTTATCGAAAGCGTCAGGAATAATATATTCATCATTAAGTTCATCGTCTTTGATAATATCGGCAATCGCCTGTGCGGCTGCCATTTTCATTTCATCATTAATATCGCTTGCTCTTACGTCAAGTGCACCTCTGAATATACCAGGGAATGCAAGCACATTGTTGATTTGATTAGGAAAATCACTTCTTCCCGTACCTATAACTCTTACGCCTGCCTTCTTTGCAACATCAGGCATAATTTCCGGAACAGGATTTGCCATAGCAAACACGATTGGATCTTTAGCCATTTTTGCAACCATTTCTTCCGTAAGAATACCCGGTGCGGAAACACCTATAAATAAATCTGCGTCTACGATTGCCTCATCAAGCTTTACGTCAAGATTGTCCGGATTTGTAAGTTCGGCAAGCTTTGCCTGTTCACTGTTCATTTCAGGGTTTCCTCTGTAAAGTGAGCCGTACTTGTCACACATAATTACATTCTTCAAACCTCTTGAAACAAGCAATCTTGTTATCGCCATACCTGCCGAGCCCGCACCGTTTACAACGGCTTTAATTTCCGTAATATCCTTGCCGACTACCTTTAGAGCGTTAAGCACCGACGCAAGTACGACAACGGCTGTACCGTGTTGGTCATCGTGGAATACAGGAATATCACATTCTTCTCTCAATCTTCTTTCAATCTCAATACATCTCGGAGCGGATATATCCTCAAGATTAACACCGCCGAATGAACCGGCAATCATTTTAACCGTATTTACAATTTCGTCAACGTCCTTTGAACGAACGCAAAGCGGAAATGCGTCAACATCCGCAAACACCTTGAATAATGCGCATTTACCCTCCATTACAGGCATACCTGCCTCCGGACCTATATCGCCAAGTCCGAGTACAGCTGTACCGTCCGTTATAACGGCAACAAGGTTTGAACGTCTTGTGTATTTATATGACAAATCCACGTCCTTTGAAATTTCAAGACAAGGCTCTGCAACACCCGGTGTGTATGCAACAGAAAGTTCTTCTCTGTTTGTAACCTTTGCTCTTGACACAACTTCAATTTTACCGTGCCAGTCCTCGTGTTGTTTTAGTGCAAATTCTTTCTTATCCATTAGTTTCTCTCCTATTCTATCACTGTGTACAATTACTTTCATTTTATCACAACTCATTCGTACATTCAATACATTTGCATTACTTAATTCATTTATTTTCTTATTTATACAATCTCACCAAACAAACCTTACTGTTTTTAGCAAAAATATGCACAACAATTAACAAAATAGTTCTTTTCTTTTTGTAAAAAATATTGTATAATATATATGACATAGTATGAGAATATTATATTTATATATATAAATTCCCAAATTTCAAAGGAGAAGATTATTATGATTACTATTACCGGAAAACCAGTATGCAGCGGTGTTGCATTTGGACCTGTGTTTGTTTTCAGCCGTGAGGAAAGCACAATTAAAAGACATCATATCGAAAGCAGTGATGATGAAATCGCTCGTTTTGAATCAGCACGTCAGCAGACAATCAGTGAACTTGGTATGCTTTATGATAAGGCTCTTGCCGAAGTCGGCGAGGCTAACGCAATGATTTTTCAAATTCATCAGATGATGCTTGACGACCTTGATTATATCGAATCAATCAAAAATATAATTACCGACCAGCTTATAAATGCCGAAACCGCTGTTGCACAAACTTGCGACAATTTTGTGCAAATGTTCCGTGCAATGGACGATCCGTATATGCGTGAAAGAAGTGCGGATGTCAAAGACGTTTCGGAAAGACTAATAAAAATTCTTTCAGGTAAGGACAAGGACGGTCTTGTTACGGACGAACCTGTTATAATCATTTCCGATGACCTTGCACCGAGCGAAACGGTTCAGTTCGACAAGAGCAAAATTCTCGCTTTTGTAACAGAGGGCGGCTCTACAAATTCTCATACATCAATTCTTGCAAGAATGATGAATATTCCCGCAATGATTGGTGCAAAGGGCGTTTTATCTGCCGATGCAAACGGCAAAAATGCCATTGTTGACGGTTTTACGGGCACGATTTATATTGATCCCGACGAAGCTACAATCAACGAAATGACTAAGAAAAAAGAAGAAATTGATAAGCAAAACAAACTTCTTCAACAATTAAAAGGTCGTGAAAGCGTAACAAAAGACGGTCAAAAGATTGAACTTTGTGCAAATATCGGAAGTGTTCTTGATGTCGGCAATGTTTTGAAAAACGATGCCGAGGGTATCGGACTTTTCAGAAGTGAATTTTTATATCTTGAAAGCAACGATTATCCTTCTGAAGATGTTCAGTTTGCCGCATATAAAGATGTGCTTTCAAAAATGGTTAATAAACGTGTAATCGTTCGTACACTTGACATCGGCGCAGACAAGCAGGTTGATTACTTTAATATGCCGAAAGAAGAAAATCCGGCTATGGGTATTCGTGCAATAAGAATTTGCCTTCAAAGACCGGATATATTCAAAACTCAGCTTCGTGCTCTATATCGTGCATCGGTATTCGGTAAACTTGCTATTATGTTTCCTATGATTGCTTCGGAATGGGAAATCGTAAAAATACTCGAAATAATTGATGAAGTTAAAGCAGAACTTGACAGTGAGGGCATTGCTTATTCAAAGAATGTCGAACTTGGTTGTATGATTGAAACACCTGCCGCAGCGGTAATCAGCGATATTCTTTCAAAGCACCTGGACTTCTTCTCAATCGGTACAAATGACCTTACTCAATATACTCTTGCCGCTGACAGACAAAATCCCGATATAGGCAAATTCTGTGACACACATCATGTTGCAATTTTAAGACTTATTAATATGATAGTACAAAACGCTCATAAAAACGGTACATGGGTTGGAATTTGCGGCGAACTCGGTGCAGACCTTGAACTTACCGAAGCATTTCTTGCTATTGGCGTTGACGAACTTTCCGTCACCCCAAGTGCTATTTTACCGATACGTAAAAAGGTTATTGAAACAAATTTTTCTGAAATTAAAGAAAGTTTTTTAGAC
>NZ_JBKVWU010000122.1:0-6591 GCF_046972485.1 Hominilimicola sp. | reverse complement strand
ATATATATCTTTGGTCTAAAGGCTGACGAAGTTGCCGCAAGAGTTAAGTATGCGGGAACTGATGAAGTTAAGAATATCTACTCATCAAACGCAAGCCTAAGACACGCACTTGAACAGCTTGTTGACGGTTCAATCGTTCCGGGCAGCAACCAAATGTTCAGAGATCTGTATCAAACATTGTTGTTTGGTGACTACGGATTCCCTGACACATATATGGTAATCAGAGATTTTGAAGAATATATGAAGACTCAAGAAAAGATGTCTGCTGATTATCAAGACAGAGATAAGTGGATTGAAAAGGCAATCTTGAATACTGCAAGTGCAGGATTCTTCTCAAGTGACAGAACTATTGAAGATTACAATAAGAACATTTGGCACTTGACACCAATTAAATAATAAAAATAAAGAAGTGACTTAGGTCACTTCTTTTACGATAAAGGGGTAAATATGGATATAGAGCATAATTCCAGAGAAAAATTTTATAGATTTCCTTTCGGAGCGGTGACTCGCGGCGGTGAAGTCAGATTGCGTTTGGCTGTGTCGGGCGCAGGTATTCCGTCGGCGGTTCGTCTTGTCTATATGGAGGATGGCAAGGGCGAAGTCCGAAAGGATATGCCGTATATTTTTGATGTCGGTGACCACTGCATATATTCGGTGAACGTGAAAATGCCTGAAAAAGCAGGACTTGTTTGGTATTATTTTGAACTTGAAACCGAAAGAGGTATGGTTTATTACGGCAACAATTCAAAACAACTCGGCGGAATTGGTGAAATGTGTTTTAATTCACCGAGTAATTCGTATCAGATAACTGTTTATAACGAAGATTACAAAACTCCGGATTGGTTTAAAACTGGTATTGCGTATCAAATTTTTGTAGACAGATTTTGCAACGGCAACGAAAACGGAGAATTTTTAGGGAATCGTACAGATATAATAAAGCGTAATTGGGGCGAACAACCGTTTTATAAAGCCGAACAATTTGGCGGTGAGTATAAAGCAAATGACTTTTTCGGCGGTAATTTGAAAGGTGTAATTAAAAAATTGCCGTATTTAAAAGATTTGGGAATATCGGTAATTTACTTAAATCCGATATTCAAAGCATACTCAAACCATAAATACGATACGGGCGATTATGAAACAATCGATCCGATGTTTGGTGATGAGGAAACATTTAAAGAGCTTTGTTCAAAAGCAAAAGAAATGGGAATACGCATAATTCTTGACGGAGTATTTAACCATACGGGAAGTAACAGCCGTTATTTTAATAAATACGGCGAATACGACAGCATTGGCGCTTATCAGTCGAAGGAATCACCGTATTACACTTGGTTTAGATTTATGGATTGGCCTGATGTGTATGAATCATGGTGGGGAATGACGACCCTTCCGCAGATTGAAGAACACAGTGAAGAATGTCGTAAGTATTTGCTTTCGGACAAAGATGCAATCGTTAAAAGATGGATAAAGAACGGTGCGTCCGGTTGGCGACTTGATGTTGTCGATGAATTACCGGGATTTTTCGTTAAAGAACTTAGAGAAAACGTAAAGAAAGCCGATAAAGATGCAGTTATTATAGGTGAAGTTTGGGAAGACGCGTCAAATAAGTCCGCTTACGGTGAAAGACGTGAATATTTCTTGGGTAAGGAGCTTGACTCCGTTATGAATTACCCAATGCGCAGAGCGTTGATTGACGCGGTAAGCGGAAGAATTGACGTTGAAGAATTTGATGCACGTCTTATGAGCATTAAAGAAAATTACCCTGCACCTGCTTATTATTCGCTTTTGAATATAATAACAAGTCACGATGTCGAAAGAATAATGACCCGTATGGGTGATGCACCGTCAAGACACGAAATATCAAAAGATTTTCAGGCGAGCTTTAAACTTGACGGCTATGCACTTGAACTTGCCAAGGAAAAAGCAACTTTAGTAGTCGGACTGCAGATGATGCTTCCTGGTGTGCCTTGTATATATTACGGTGACGAAATCGGTATGCAGGGATATGGAGATCCGTTCTGCCGTCAGACATATCCATGGGATAATGTTGACGAAGTTGACAAGGGCGGAAGAATCAGACAACGCTATAAGAATATGATTAAATTGAGAAACAGTTCAAAGGCATTCTCAATCGGCGATTTTGAATGTGTTCATAAAGTCGGACACGTGTACGGTTTTGTACGTTGTTATCATGATGAAAAATATCTTATTGTTGCCAATCTGGGTACAAGAGAAGAAAGAGCACGTGTAGATGTTGCGAGATACGGTATGAGAAAACTAAAATGTCAAACGAGTGACGATAACAGCTTGCTTGAATCGTCTGACGGTATTCATTTTATTGATATGCCGAGATTATGGATAAAGGTTTACAAGGTGGAAAAATAATGCAAGGTAAATTTTCGGATTATTTGCTTGTTTCGGATATGGATGCAACGTTGCTTAATGACGATCACACCATATCCGAAGAAAACAGACAAGCGATAGATTATTTCATAAAAAACGGCGGACGGTTTACTGTCGCAACGGGAAGAATGGTTGAGGCGGTTCGTGCATATATGCCAAATTTGCACATAAATGCACCGGCGGTATTACATAACGGTGCGAAGATATATGACTATGAAAAAGATTGTGCGGTATTTGAACGATTTATTGAGGAAAACAGAAAACAGGCAATAAAGCGTGTATATGATGATTTTCCGCAAATAGGTTTGGAAGTGTACAGTGATGAAATTGTGTACGTTTACAGAGAATGTGAGGAAACAAAGCGATTTTTGACACGTAGCTATGAGGTGGTTTATAGTTTGCCCGATGAAATTTGGCAAAAACCTTGGATAAAGGTGCTTTTGATTGGTGAAAGAGAACTGCTTGACAAGTACGAGCCGATATACAGAGCCGAATATGATAACGGCTATGCGGTCAGAAGCGGTGACAAGTATCTTGACGTTGTTGCGAACGGAGTTTCAAAGGGGAAGGGAATGCTTGATATGGCGAAAAAAATCGGTATTGAGCAGAACAACATTATAGCTGTCGGTGACAATATGAATGATATTTCAATGTTGGAAGCAGCGGGAATTTCGTATGCAGTTGAAAACGCAGAAGAAAGCGTGAAAAAAATCGCGGACAACTTAGCACCGTCTAACAACGGCAGTGCTATCGCATATATCATAAACAGACTTGAAAAAATTGTAAAAATACAAAATTAAGGCTTGAAATATCGGCAGTTTTATGTTAACATAACTCTATAAAAAGTATTTAAGGAGGTATTTATGTTTAACATATCACTGTTGCTTTCGGCGGCTGTTATTATAATTTGCGTACTTGCAAATAAGTTATCAAACAAAATCGGAATGCCTGTACTTATTGCGTTTATCGCACTTGGTATGGTGTTCGGTTCGGACGGAATACTTAAAATTCCTTTTGAAAATTACAGCTTTGCAGAACAGATTTGTTCTGTTGCGCTTGTATTTATTATGTTTTACGGAGGTTTCGGCACTAAATTAAGCGAGGCTAAACCTGTGGCAGTAAAGGCACTGTTGTTGTCGAGCGTGGGAGTTATTTTCACGGCGGCTCTTACAACAGTGTTTTGTTTTTTTGTTTTAAAAATAAAATTGCTCGAAAGTATGCTTATCGGTGCGGTTATGAGTTCTACTGACGCAGCGTCTGTGTTTTCGGTACTGCGTTCAAAAAATCTTAACTTGAAGTATAACACTGCGTCAATGCTTGAAATGGAAAGCGGAAGTAATGACCCGTTTGCATATATGCTGACCGTTATAGTTCTGTCGTTTATGAAGGGCGAAAACAGTGTCGGACAGATGGTTTACAGTATAGTCGCACAAATTGTTTTCGGTGTTTTGATAGGTTTTCTGATTGCACTCGGTGCAGTATGGTTTATGAAACATTTCACTTTTAATACATCGGGTTTTGACGCGGCGTTTGTGCTTGGAGTGGCGGTGCTTGCGTACGCATTGCCGACATTGGTCGGCGGAAACGGTTATCTCAGTGCGTACATAGTAGGTATCGTTTTGGGAAATCAGAACATAAATAATAAAAAATCACTTGTACATTTTTTTGACGGAATGACCGGACTTATGCAAATGCTTATATTTTTCCTTTTGGGACTTTTGTCGTTCCCGTCAAAAATATTAACTGTTTTGTTGCCGTCAATATTTATAGCACTGTTTATCACATTCGTTGCAAGACCGTTGGCGGTTGCGACTGTGCTTGCACCGTTTAAAACAAAAATTTCACAATATCTTGTTGTGTCGTGGGCAGGTCTCAGAGGTGCGGCGTCAATTGTGTTCGCAATAATGGCTATGGTAGGCGGTGTGACAATGGAGCAGGACGTTTTCCATATTGCATTTTGCGTTGTATTGTTTTCAATTACGCTGCAAGGGTCGTTTCTTCCGTTTGTCGCAAGTAAAACGAATATGATTGACAAGACCGGTTCTGTACTGAAAACGTTTAACGACTATTCGGAAGAAACGGAAATTAATTTTATTCGCTTGAATATTGACAGCGGTAACAGATGGATTGACCGTGCGGTAAAGGATATTTCACTTCCGCCGCAAATGCTTTTTGCGGCTATTTACAGAAATGACGAAACGATTATTCCGAACGGTGAAACGGTAATATATGAGGGTGATACGATAATTCTCGGTGCACCGTCACACGGAATAAACGGTGATGTTCGTTTTAGGGAAATTTCGGTGAATGACAGAAAAAATTGGCGTGGAAAAAGTATGGCTGAAATTGAATTTCCCGACGGCTATCTTGTTATTATGATAAAACGCGGTGATGATGTCGTTATTCCTGTCGGAAGTACGATAATAGAAAAAAATGATGAGCTTGTGCTGGTTTCAAAATAAAAAACATAATATTCAAAAAATCACATCATATGATGTGATTTTTTTTGTTAGCTTAAATATATGGTTTTGTTACAGGAAAAGGTTCAGAGCCTAGTGAACGCAGAAGTTGCATTCCTGCGGAACGTGCGTCTGTGACGGCGGTTTTAACCGATGACGCCTCACCTGTGAAAATTATAATCACTTCATTTGAATGGCTTGTACCGCTGTCCGGACGAAGTGTTTTTATCAATTCGACACCGGCAGATTTTAACGCAATATCTGCGATTACCATACCAATCGGAGCAGGTGACGCACATACAAAGCCGAACGGTCTGCCTATCGGCACATCAAATGCCTTGTTGATAGCCTCACCGCACCTTGCACTGTACTGGAATTCCATGTGACCTGCTTCACTTATGTATATTTCGCCGGCATTTATGTCTATGTATTCAAGCGCTAATTCAACGGCTCTCTTAACGTCGGCAGGTGTTTCACCGCCGATTATGATAAAGTTTCCGTGACCGCCCCAGCCTTTTGTATCACGCGGGATTTCGATAGAGATAACCTCTGTCGAAGTAGCTTTAACCGCATCGTCAACGGCTTGAATTTGTGCTCCCGCACCTGTACGGGAACCGATAAGGCCGACCGCGTGGAACTTTTCCGGGATATTCATTTGTTTTCTTAAATCGTCATCAATATTGGCGATATAAAGACCGATTGTATCGCAAACGCCGACACCGACAAACTGTGTCATACCGCATTTCCCGAACATATCGTTATTCATAATATCCCTCCCTAAACCAGTCTTATATATATTATATCATTATTTTAACCTTTTTGCAATCCTAAAATGAATTGTTATACATCAAAATGTAGAAAATTTCAAATAAGTATTGATATTTAGGGCAATTTTTGATATTATATAGAGTATTGAAATAAAAATACATTAGGAGTTGAAGATATGCCTGCTTGGGTTGTTGATTTGTTAAACCGCTTGAACTCTACATTTGTGGTAGACGGACGTTGGCAGTGGTTTGTTAGTGGATTGGGATATACGCTTTTAATATCTCTTTTCTCGGTATTGTTGGGTTTGGTAATCGGTATTCTGATGGCACTTATGCGTCTGTCAAAAAGTAAGATTTTAAGAGCCGTTTCGGGAATTTATATTGATATTATCCGCGGTACGCCGACAATGGTGCAGTTGCTTATAATTTATTTTGTTATTTTTGCAAATGTGCATATTGATAAGTGGGTAGTCGGATTTATTGCATTCGGTATAAACAGCGGTGCGTATATTGCGGAAATCGTCAGAGGCGGTATATTGTCCGTAAATATCGGTCAGACTGAGGCGGGACGTTCGCTTGGTATGACGCATAAACAGACTATGGCAAGCATTGTTATGCCGCAGGCTATGAAAAATATTCTGCCGGCGCTTGGTAATGAATTTGTTGTATTGATAAAAGAAACAGCCGTAATCGGTATGATTGCGAATATCGACCTTGTCGGAGCGGCAAGAAAGGTACAGAGCCTTACATATGATTACCTTATACCGCTTTTGTCAATAGCAGTTATATATTATGTTGTTATAAAGATTATAAGTACGTTGCTTTCTAAAGTTGAAAAAGGTATGAGAAAGGCGGATAAGAGATGATAAAGGTTACCGGTTTAAAAAAGCATTTTGGAGATTTGGAAGTATTAAAGGGAATTGACCAGCACATAAAACAAGGCGAAAAGGTTGTTGTTATAGGTC
>NZ_JBKVWU010000121.1:0-6637 GCF_046972485.1 Hominilimicola sp. | reverse complement strand
CACCTAAGCAGGAACAGTGGATTGAAAGAAACAGAGATGCACTTAAAGTACGCGTTGCGATGGGCATTGGCGGAAGTCTTGACGTATTTGCCGGAAAAGTTGAACGCGCACCTGAAATATTCTGTAAAACAGGTATGGAATGGTTTTACAGACTTTGCAAAGAACCTTGGCGTATAGGAAGAATGATGGAATTGCCTAAATTTGCGGCAACGGTAATTGCAAAAGGTAAAAAATACAAACAAGACTGATTTTAGGAGAAATTATGGGGATACTTATAGCGATTGACGGTGTTGACGCAAGCGGAAAGCAAACACAGACGGAACTTTTAAAAAAGCGTCTTGAAAATGACGAATTAAAAATAAAGTCGGTGTCTTTTCCGGCGTATGACAACCCGTCGTCAACACTTGTAAAGATGTACCTAAACGGTGAATTCGGGGACAAGCCTTCAGATGTGAATGCGTATGCCACATCAACGTTTTTTGCGGCTGACAGATTTGCAACGTATAAAACCGATTGGGGAAAGGATTACGAAAACGGCACATTGATTTTAGCGGACAGATATGTGTCGTCAAATCTTATACATCAAGCAAGCAAAATCGAAAATCAAGAAGAAAAAGACAAGTTTTTAACGTGGCTTGACGACCTTGAATACAATGTTTACGGACTTCCGCGTCCGAACGTTACGATATTTCTTGATATGCCGCCAAAGTACGGCATAGAATTAATGAAAGACAGGGCGAACAAGTCGAACGGCGGGGATAAAAAGGATATACACGAGAGTGATATATCTTATCTTCAAAAAAGCTATGATAATGCAGTATACGTATCAAAACGTTTCGGCTGGAAACATATTTCATGTGTTGAAAACGGAAAAATAAGAAGTGTCGAAGATATAAATGATGATATTTATGCTGTAATAAAGGAGCGATTATCTTGAAAAAACTGATTGCACTTTTGATAAGCGGAATAATTATGTTGCCGTGCGTAAATGCTTTTGCTAATGACGTTATAGAAGTATATATTGACGGCGAAAAATTGGAATGTGACGTTAATCCGAAGAATATTGACGAACGTGTACTTGTACCGATGAGAGCGATATTTGAGGCCTTCGGTGCAAATGTGTCGTGGGACAATAACGGCAGAACGGTTTGGGCTGAAAGAAACGGCGAATTTATATGCGTGCCTGTTGATAATCAAATTATGAGTACGGGAGTATATAATTCAGACGGCTCGGCAATTTGGGTTGACCAAATTCAGCTTGACGTACCTGCTAAAATAATTGATGACAGAACATATGTTCCGGTAAGAGCGGTTTCCGAAACTTTAGGCGCAACTGTCGGTTGGGACGGTGAAAACAACAGAGTTGTTATAGACAGCCGTATAAACGAAAGCGGTACGGTATACTATGCATCCGATTCTGACTATCAAAAGCTATATTCAGTAGACAAAAACAGTGCAAACAGACAGAAATTATCTGACAACAGCGTCTGTGAACTTGAAATGTATGACAATAATGTCTACTATTTGTCTAAAAATGACAGACACCTTTACCGAGCAAATGACATAACGGGCGAAGAGGAACTTATCAATAAAACGGTCAATAAAATTGCCGTTGATGATGGGTGGATATATTATCAGGAATCGGACGGCGGAAAAAAGAGCGGTGTTCTTTATCGTATGAATATTGACAGCGGCGACGTTGAACGACTTACGGACAATTCGGTCAGATACCCTAAAAAGTACAAGGATTACATATATTTCAACTTGGATAATGACAATATAATGTACGGAATTACTCTTGACGGAACGTCACTTGTAAAATTAAGTATGGGTGACAGTGATGTTAAGCTGTATCCGTTTAACTGTTTTTATCACGGAGATTATCTGTTTGTCGAAAACGGTGTTTGGTACGGTAATTTGATGAGAATTAGCCGTGACGGAAGTGAAGTTAAGACTTTAAATCAAATTAATTCGCTTATTTGTAACAATCAAACGTCGACAGATAAAATTCTGTTTGTAAATCAAGACAACGGAAAAGATATTTATTGTATGAACATAGACGGAACAGACCAACACTTGGTCGTAAAGGGAGATTCGTCATGGATAAATATTGAACTTATTGCACAGTGGGGAGATACGATTTATTATAAAAACCCTTTTCGTGAGGAGGTTTACCGCGTAAATCTTGACGGCAGTGACAATAATTATGTTTGTTATGCAGACGATGTGAAGACTGCGGACGGCAGACTTATAACTTCGTATAACGGACTTTATATAGGCAGTCTTGACGCAAGCGACTTGACGTGTATTTATGATAAAGAAGTAAAAAAATTCAATGTTGAAAATGATAAAATTTACTTTGTGGATAAAAAAAGCGGTAAGCTTTATACGTCCGATTTCTCCGGAAACGTAAATGTTGTAACAAATGAATCTGTCGGAGAATGGGTAAGTAATTAAGTCTGTCGACAGCTCCAAAAATCACATCTTGCGATGTGATTTTTGAGTATTTTTAGAGAAAGGTATTGACAACACAGACTTGTTATGTTAAAATAATCCTCGCAATTTAATAATGCTTTGGTATATAATTGGAAACGACACATT
This sequence comes from Hominilimicola sp., assembly GCF_046972485.1. Classification (NCBI taxonomy): domain Bacteria; kingdom Bacillati; phylum Bacillota; class Clostridia; order Eubacteriales; family Oscillospiraceae; genus Hominilimicola; species Hominilimicola sp. The sequence goes on along the minus strand of NZ_JBKVWU010000121.1, from coordinate 4,036 downwards.
GTGCTTAACGATGATAACGAACAACACGGATGTGTTGTTTTTTTGCGTAAATTTAAGGAACGAGGTAAAAATTTATGCCAAAGACAAAATTTCAAAACATTATTTTCACACTGATTATGGCTTTTATTATGGTGTACGCAATGATATGCTATAATATCAGCCTGAACAAGGGACAGATGAGCAATGAGGTGTTCTTGCTTGCATTTCACGAAATGGTTATAATGTGGCCTGCCGCATTCATACTTGAGTTTTTCGCAGTCGAAAAACTTGCGACAAAGCTTGCATTCAGATTTATAAGACCGGGAGTGGATAATCCGTTCTTTATCACGCTTGCAATTTCGTCAATGATTGTATGTATTATGTGTCCGACAATGAGTATGATTGCAACATTGTTGTTTAAAAATCCGGGTAAAGAAATTGTTGCGGTATGGTTGCAAACAACAGCTATGAATTTCCCGATGGCATTGTGCTGGCAAATATTTTTTGCAGGACCGCTTGCAAGATTAATTTTCAGAACAATATTCAAAAAACAACTTCAGCAATAATAAAAAGCAGTGTTAATCACTGCTTTTTTGATTTCTCTTTTAACATACGTCTGAATTTTTGCGGTGAAACATTGTACACTTGCTTGAAAATTCTTGATAAATGCGCACTTGACGAAAAGCCTGTACGAATAGCAATTTCGTTTAAGTTTAAATTTGTTTCGGCAAGCAGGGAATGGACATTTACAAGACGCACATTGTATAAATATTGCAGAAACGTTGCACCCGTTGCTTTGTGGAAAAGTCGTGAAAAATGATATTTGCTGATATGCACGACGTCGGTTATAATGTCAAGGTTTATGTCCTCTTTATAGTGGTTGTTTATGTAATCTATCGCCGTAACTATTTCGGGCGGAGTATTTTGACTTGTGATAATTTCGGCATTTTTTGAAAGGTCTTTAATTACAGAAACAAGCTGAAAAACACTGCTCAGCGCAAGTTTTTCGGAAAGCAAACCTATTCTGTTTGAAAATGCGTCAATTTTTTTGAAGTAATCGAGAATAAGAGTAAATTGCTCATCATTAAGATGGAATACGCACGACTTGATGTTATCGAAAAGAATATCGGTTTCTGTTTTTGTCAAAATTCCGCTCAGCATATCACTGCTGAAATTCAAAACATATCTTTCGTAAAAATCAATGTCGCGGCTTTCCATATAGTGAATGTCAAACGGCTTTAAAATTACCAAATCGCCTTGCTTTAACGTGTAACAAATATCGTCAAGGAACAAGTATCTCTCACCGTCCGCCTGCAAATATATTTCATATGCGTCATGGTAGTGCTGTATCTTCATATCATATTTTTCCGATGATTTAACGTGATTTATATACATTTCCGAAAACGGAAAAAACACAGCATTTAACATATACAATATCCTTTCAAATTTATACTATACAGATATTTTAACATTAAACATCAAAATAATCAACAAAATACTTGCAGATTAAGTCAATTATAAGTTATAATAATTTTATATATGAAGGGAGAGTAGAAGATGAGCAAGATTTTAAATATGTTAATGGCATTTGTTATGTCATTCGGAATATCGGGAAGTAATGTAAACCCGTCGGATATACCCGAAAATTCAAATTTTGAGGTGCATTTTATAGATGTAGGACAAGCTGATTCGGCGCTTATAGAATGTGACGGCGAAACGATGATGATAGACGGCGGAAATGTTGCGGACAGTAATGTGGTAGCGGCATATTTAAAGAAAGAAGATGTTACGGAGCTTAATTATGTTGTGTGTTCTCATGCTCATGAGGACCATGTCGGCGGTTTGTCAGGTGCGTTGTCGGTAACAAAAGCGGACAACATATATGCACCGAAAACAAAGGCGAATACAAAGGCATATAAAAATTTCAAGAAAAAAGCCGAAGAACAAAATGTTGAAATCAAGCACCCGAATGTCGGTGACGAAATTCAGCTTGGCAGCAGTACGGTTGAATTTTTAGGACCTGTTGACGAAAACGGCAAGGATTTAAACAGTACGTCAATAGTATTAAAAATCACATACGGAAACACATCATTCTTATTTACGGGTGACGCCGAAAGCGACGAGGAAGAAGAAATATTAAACAGCGGTGCGGATTTAAAATCAACGGTGCTTAAAGTCGGTCATCACGGTTCGAGAACGTCAACGTCATATCCGTTTTTGCGTGAAGTTATGCCGCAGTATGCCGTGATAAGTGTAGAAAAAGGCAATTCATACGGTCACCCTAATGAAGACACTTTAAGTAAACTAAGTGACGCGGGTGTGGAAGTGTATCGCACCGATGAAAGCGGCGATATTGTAATGACAAGTGACGGAAACAGTATAAATATAGTTACGGCAAAATAAAAGGCAGACGTTTCGTCTGCCTTTTATATTATCTGAGTTTAACTGATATATCCTTATTTCTGTCACATACCAAAACACCGTCTTTAACTTCAAGTTCGGCAACTTGAATTGACGTTCTGCGTTCGTTTCCGATATTATTTTCAAGCATATTTTTTTGCCTGTCAGGGTGAGTGAAGTAGAAAATATATGCGTTATTATCTGTTACATATACATCGGCGTGATTTGCGATAACTCCGTCATCTTCTCTTGTACCGCCTACGTCAAGAATACGACTGCTTTGCTTTGCCCAAGTTGTAAGGTCGTCCGAATAATAGACGTCCAAACCGCTCCAACAGTCGGTTATAAGCCAATACTTACCGCCAAATCCAAATACATTAGCGCCCTCGTGCGGAACATCATCGGCGGCACAGCCTTTAACTTCCCAATTATATAAGTCTTTGCTGTCGGCAAAATATGTATGAGAGCCGTTCCGCTCGTCCTTGTACCACATTCTGAAAATACCGTTCGATAGTCTGAATACACAAGCGTCAATAATCTTTTCTGATGAAAGGTTAAGCTTGCTTTCAAAATTCCAATCAATCAAATTTTTTGATGTGTAGTGAAGAATGTAACGAGGGTGATTCCAGTCGGCAGGAATTCCCGGAACATAGCTTACATACATATGATAAAGCTCTCCGAAACGTATAACCTCCGGTGCCCAATATGTATTTTTGCCTTCGCCGTATTCAAGGCCTTTGCATATGCCTATATATTCCCATGAATTGCCGTTGTCTTTACTTTCCGCAATTCCTATATCAGTACCGTGTACCCACATTACGCCTTCTTCTTCAACGTCTGCGCGTCTTGCGGTGTAAAGCATATAATGAGTGCCTGTTTCTTCATTATATATAACGACAGGGTCGGCGGCTCCGTTATGAATAGGGTCTTTAAACAATGGTGCGTTTGCTGTTTTCATAATCTATAATCCTTTCTTTATTTGTGAATATTTTTATGATATAATATAAAAATATAATAGTCAATACAAAATTTGATTTTCACTGATATTTTTATAAAATTAAGGTGTATTTAAGGTTTATACAGTATTATTTAAGAGGTGATAGAAATGGAATTTCATACAATAGAACCCATATACGATAAAAATTCAAAAATACTTATACTCGGCAGTTTTCCGTCTGTAAAATCACGTGAAGCAAACTTTTTCTACGGTCATCCGCAGAACAGGTTTTGGAAGGTGCTTGCGAATGTTATGAATGACGTCTGTCCGGGCACGACAGAGGAGAAAAAAGCATTTTTGATAAAACATAATATTGCGGTTTGGGACGTTATTGCAAGCTGTGACATAGAAGGTTCGTCCGACAGCTCTATAAAAAATGTTACGCCGAATGATTTAAGACGGATTTTACAAACGGCTGAAATTAAAAAAATCTTTACAAACGGAAATACCGCGTATAAATTGTTTGTAAAATACAATTCTGACTTAAATGCGGTAAAACTGCCGTCTACAAGCCCTGCAAACGCAATGTTTTCGCTTGAAAAATTAATCGAATATTGGCGAGTTTTAAAAGATTTTACATAAATTTAAGATAGGCTTGAATACAATTTTACATAGATTATATATAATTAGCTTAGAGGATTTTATAAAATATAAATAAGG
>NZ_JBKVWU010000120.1:0-6682 GCF_046972485.1 Hominilimicola sp. | reverse complement strand
CCTTTACATATTTGTACGGTGCGGGATTTTCAATACATTCGTCAAATGCCATTGCTATTGTAGACGCAAGGTTTGACTGTATCTGCATACTTTCTTCAGGTCCCATAAATATTTTGTGACCGTCAATATGTGAATTAAAGCTGACGCCTTCTTCTGTTATTTTTCTCAAACCTGCAAGTGAAAACACCTGAAAACCGCCGCTGTCCGTTAAAATAGGTCTGTCCCAATTCATAAATTTGTGAAGCCCGCCAAGCTGTTTTATAACTTTGTCGCCGGGTCTTAAATGTAAATGATAGGTATTTGAAAGTTCAACCTGGCAGCCTATCTCTTTTAAATCCATTGTACTTACCGCACCTTTTATTGCCGCTATTGTTCCGACGTTCTGAAAAACGGGTGTCTGTACAACTCCGTGTACCGTATGAAATTCGCCGCGTCTTGCATTTCCGTCAGTATGCAAAATTTTAAACATTTCGTATCTCCTTTATTTTATAAGCATCGCGTCGCCAAATGAAAAAAATCTGTATTTTTCCTGTACCGCTGTTTTATAGGCATTCAGCACATTTTCTCTGCCCGCCAAAGCACTTACAAGCATTATAAGTGTTGATTCAGGCAAGTGGAAGTTTGTTATAAGCGCATCTATAACATGAAATTCCTTGCCCGGATAAATAAATATATTCGTCCAGCCTGTTTTTTGTTCAAGTTTTTCGTTTTCCATTCCGACCGTTTCCAAAACTCTTGTAGCAGTTGTTCCGACAGAAATTACACGTTTACCGTTTGATTTTGTTTTATTTACCAAATCGGCTGTTTCCTGCGGAAGTATATAAAATTCCGAGTGCATTTTATGTTCAAGTATATCGTCGGCTTTAACAGGTCTGAATGTTCCTAGTCCGACGTGAAGTGTTACATAACCTATATTAACGCCTTTTGCCTTAATCTTTTCAAGCAATTCGGGTGTAAAGTGAAGTCCTGCCGTAGGTGCCGCCGCACTGCCAGGATTTTTTGCATACACTGTTTGGTATCTGTTTTTATCTTCAAGTTTATGTGTTATATAGTGAGGCAGAGGCATTTCTCCGAGTTTATCCAAAACCTCCTCAAATACTCCCTCATACTCAAACTTAACAAGTCTGTTACCGTCATTTATAACGTCCAAAACCTCTGCTTTAAGCTCACCGTTGCCAAAAACAAATCTTGCACCGGGTTTAGCTTTTCTGCCCGGTTTCAAAATTACTTCCCAAGTATCAAGCGTATGCTTATGCAAAAGCAAAAATTCAATAGCACCGCCCGTATCCTCTTTTTGACCGTACAAACGTGCCGGAAGTACCTTTGTATCATTCAATATAAGTGCATCACCCTCATTTAGTTCATCGACTATATCATAAAAATGCTTATGCTCAATTTCACCTGTATTTTTATCAAGTATCATAAGCCTTGAAGAACTTCTGTCCTTTAAAGGTTCTTGTGCAATAAGTTCTTCGGGCAAGTCATAATAAAAATCCGTTCTTTTCAAAATAATTACCTCTTTTTTCTGTTCATTTAGATTACATTATACCAAAAAAATAAGGTTGTTGCAATAGTTTGCGACAACCTTATTAAATTTTAAGAAATTCTTTTTAGCTATACCAAAAGCATATTCGGTTCGGCACCACCCATACCGAGTGCCTTACGGCTTCCTATACCCTAATAATACGAATAATGAATTAACTTTTTTAATAACAACTGCTATAATCACCGTGAATTTTAAAAGACACACTTCCCATCATACCTGTCAATTATTTATGTAAAATTTTTATTTAGCAAAATGTATAATACAGAAAATTAAGGAAACAATACTAAATACTACAATGTATATGGAGGAACACAAAATGAATCAACAACAAAAAAAGGAAACAAAAAAGCTACCAAGCTTTTACATAGCACTTTGTTGCTGTGTATTGGCAATCGGTATAGCCGGTTATTTTACCGAAAGACACAATTCAGACTCATCAAGTATGCTAAGCAATGAGATAGCCGATAACAGTGGCAGCGAAGTTTTTTCGGATTCAACCGACAAATTCACATCTTCCGCTCTGAACGTTTCAGAAGATGAAACTCAAGAGGCGTCATCAGCAAATGTAGAAGAGAGTTCGGAAGTTGTATCTGATACCGAAACCGCTCAAAGTACCGACACTCAAACCGATATGCCTGTTACGTCCGAGCAACAAGTACCTGTTGAGGACTATGCAGTCAACAATCCCGACGTTGACCAAACCGCAGTTATCGTATCATCCGAACAACCTGCATTTATTATGCCTGTAAACGGAAATACACTTGAAGGATATTCGGACAAATTAAAATACAACGAACAGCTTTCCGATTGGCGTACCCACAACGGCATTGACATTGCCGTCAACACAGGTTGCAGTGTACAAGCCGTCGCTGACGGCGTTATTGACGAAACAGGCAAAGACGCAATGGGCGAATATGTAATAATATCTCACGCCGCAGGATTTATAACGAAATATATGGGACTTGAAAATATTGAAAATCTCACTGTAGGTAAAGAAATAAAATCAGGCGAAGTTATCGGAACGTCAGGTAAATGTACCGGTGAAAATGTGACCGATCCGCATATTCACTTTGAAATGTCAAAAGACGGAGTTTTGGTAAACCCAACCGACTACCTTCCTCAACAATAAAAGCAAAATGAGCCTGTCGACATTTTGTCGACAGGCTCATTTCTACTATCTGTTATTATAAAATGCAACATAAGATTTATATGCCATATATACGTCACTCTTTGCTGTAACTTCAAACGGTGCGTGCATTGAAAGTACAGGAACACCGCAGTCAATAACGTCCATATTAAGATTAGCAACGTACTGTGCGATTGTACCGCCGCCGCCTTGATCAACCTTACCGAGTTCGCTTGTTTGCCAAATAACTCCGTTATCGTCAAGTATCTTACCTATTTCATAAACAAATTCGGCAGACGCGTCTGACGACTCCGACTTACCTCTTGCACCTGTATACTTCATAAGCACCATACCGCAGCCTGCAAATGCCGCATTACGTTTTTCGTATACGGATTCATAGTTCGGATCAACTGCCGCACCGACGTCCGATGACAAGCAAGCTGAATTTTCTATTGTTGTATTATAATCGGTAATTGTGCAGTTGCCGTTAATCTTTTCAATAATTTCCGCAAGAGTCATTTCAAAGAATGCACTAAGCATACCCGTATTACCCGTTGAACCGATTTCTTCTTTATCAACAAAGATTGCAAGTGCTGTCTTTTTAGGATTTTGAACAGCGAATATACCCTTTAATGTAGTAAATGCACACACTCTGTCATCTTGACCGTATGCACCGACAAAGCTTTCGTCAAGTCCGACATTCTTAGCCTTGAAAGCAGGTACAATTTCAATTTCGGCACTTAAGAAATCTCTTTCTGTTATGTCGTATTTTTCGTTAAGATGTTTCAAAATCGCAAACTTAACCTTTTCGCTTACATCTTCCGATTTAACAGGCATACCGCCTATAAGAATATTAAGATTTTCTCCCTCTATTCCGTCAATCATTTTCTTTGTCATTTGGTCTTTAGCCAAATGCGGCAAAAGGTCTGTCACGCAAAATACAGGGTCGTTTTCATTTTCACCTATATTTAATGTCACCTTCTTACCCTCTTTTGTAAAGATAACACCGTGCATAGCAAGAGGAATTGCGGTCCATTGATACTTCTTAATACCGCCGTAATAATGCGTTTTCAAAAGTGCCATATCATTGCTTTCATATAGCGGATTTTGCTTTAAGTCAAGTCTTGGTGAATCGATATGTGCTCCGACAAGATTTACACCGTTTTTAATATCTTCACTGCCGATAACCGCAAGTAAAATATTTTTGTTTCTGTTAATCTTATAAACCTTATCTCCCGCCTTTAACTGCTTTACTGAATTAATATTCTTAAATCCGTGAAGTTCAGCCATTTTTATCGACTTTTCAACGCATTCACGTTCTGTCTTTCCCTCATCAAGAAATTCGCGATATTCGTCGCAAAGTTCAAACATTTCCTTATATTCCTGTTCACTCAAATTCTCATACACATTTTTTCTTTTGTATGATAATTCATTAAATAACTCTTTATCTGTCATATAAATCATAACCTTTCTGTCCGCTGATAAAAATAATATATGCGGCTTATTGCGGACGAATAAGACGTCATTTATTTTTATTATTGACACTCATTATACCACAAATACAAAAAATAGTCTATATGAAACGAATTTCTTATTTCATATTTTTTCTTATTTGTTTTAATTCCGTGCATTTTGACCATAATGTAATATATAAAAAAGTTATGCTCTGTGCAACTCTGTCAAGTATGTAATTATGCAGATAAATATGAATTTTGTCACTTGATAAATTTATAACAACGTGATATAATATCTAATATGGATATTAATAAAAAAGACAATAATCTTATTGTCACAGGTTTAAAAGATTTTAACTTACACCATATATTTGATTGCGGTCAATGCTTTCGTTTTAATGCAGTAAGCGAGAATTCATATTTCGGCATTGCAAAGAACAAGGCGCTTTTAATATCGCAAAATGATGATGAAGTTATATTTTACGATACAACTGAAGACGATTTTAAGAATATTTGGTATGATTACTTCGATTTAAACCGCGACTACGGCGAAATCAAGAGCAGATTATCCAATGACCCGATTATGAAAGAAGCTGTTTCATACGGTGACGGTATTCGTATACTTAACCAGGATTTATGGGAGGCTGTTATTTCTTTCATCATTTCGGCAAGCAACAATATTCCGCGAATCAAAGGCATTATAGAAAGGCTTTGCGAAAACTTCGGAAAACAAATAAGTTATATGGGCAAAACATATTACACGTTCCCCGATACCGATACGATTTATTCTCTTTCAAAAGAAGATTTATCGGTTATCCGTTCTGGTTTTCGTGACAAATATATAATGGACGCCGCAGACAAATTCCAGAGCGGCACTCTTACGGAAGAATATATAAAATCACTGTCAACTCCGGACGCAAAAAAAGCATTAATGACTATTAACGGTGTCGGCAACAAGGTCAGCGACTGTATACTTTTATTCGGTCTTGGCAGAGTCGACTCATTTCCCGTTGACGTTTGGATTAAACGCATAATGGAATACTGTTATTTTGACGGTGAACAAAGCATACCTGCAATATCCGCATTTGCCGAAAAGCATTTCGGCGATATAGGCGGTTTTGCTCAGCAATATCTATTCTTCTATGCAAGAGAAAACAAAATCGGCACTGAATAATCACTTTTCAGCCCACATTAAAAGTGATTTTAAGACAAGTATATCGTGTGCGGAAAGGATTTGAATTTCAGAGTGTTAGTGGATTTAAAAAGAATAGTAGCATATATATGTCCTTTCTGTTCAAATATGTCGTCAAAATCACTTTCAATATTTAATTTTTCGGGTAAAGACAAGGTTCAGCTTATATGCCCTACTCACGGCTGTCACGAAACCTGTGTTACAATAGCCGAAAAACACGATAAATACAAATTTGACATCGAATGTCCGATATGCGGTGACAACCATTCGTACACAACAACGAAAGAAAACTTTTGGAACAAACCGCTGTTAACATACAAATGTCCCGTTGCGGGAATAGATGTATTTTTTGCCGGTGAAAAAGATTTGGTTGAAAATATGCTTAACGAAAACACTGATATGTTTTCAGATATTCTCGATGAATTTGACGATGACGACAGTGATATTTCTTTTAACTTGATTTATGCAATTATCGAACGTCTGCACGCCTTGCAGGAATCACATAATATTTCCTGTGCATGCGGAAGTGAAGATATTGAATTAAATATCATAAACGGCAACATTATTCTGACGTGTCTGCAATGTAAAAAATCAAAAGCCATCGAGACAACAGAAGAAACTTTAACACGATTATTAAATGCAAAAGCAATTATAATCGGCAAATAATTTTGAATATAAATTAAATTTATATATTTATTTTATTTATTTTAAGGAGGACTTTAAAATGATAGTTTCAGCAACTGAAATGCTAAAAAAGGCAGTTGAAGGCAAGTATGCCGTAGGTCAGTTCAACATCAACAATCTTGAATGGACAAAGGCTATACTTCTAACAGCTCAGGAAAACAACTCACCTGTAATTCTTGGTGTATCTGAGGGTGCAGGTAAGTATATGACAGGTTTTAAGACTGTTGCGGCAATGGTTAAGGCAATGGTTGAAGAACTTAACATCACTGTTCCTGTTGCTCTTCATCTTGACCACGGAACATACGAAGGCTGCTACAAGTGTATTGAGGCAGGTTTCTCATCAGTAATGTTTGACGGTTCACACTTCCCTATCGAAGAAAATATCGCAAAGACATCTGAGCTTGTAAAAGTTTGCCACGAAAAAGGTCTTTCAATCGAGGCTGAAGTCGGTTCAATCGGCGGCGAAGAAGACGGCGTTATAGGTGCAGGCGAAATCGCTGACCCTAACGAATGTAAGAAAATCGCCGATCTTGGCGTTGACTTCCTTGCAGCAGGTATCGGTAACATTCACGGTAAGTACCCTGCAAACTGGAAAGGTCTTGACTTTGACGCTCTTGCAAAAACAAAGGAACTTATCGGCGACCTTCCGCTTGTTCTTCACGGCGGTACAGGTATTCCTG
>NZ_JBKVWU010000119.1:0-6806 GCF_046972485.1 Hominilimicola sp. | reverse complement strand
TTACCATATAACATTCTTTGCCGTAAAGCAATTTACAAGGCACTCGCCACGTCTTACCGTAATAGTAATCATCTGCAACAAGTTCACCATCCGCATAAATTTGCGCCACGTCACCGACATAGTCAATCTCGGCAAATCCGTATCCGCCGTCAACATTTATTTTCTTCCATGTCAGTTCTCTTTCTCCGCCAATGCACAATTCTTCTTTGTACTTCGGCTCAAACGGTGCATTTTCCACGACTGTAATTTCAACATTTGATTGCTTTGCCGACTGAACGATTGTAAGCGTTTCAAATTCACTTCCGTTCCATTTTTGACAAATATATTCACCGTCCTCGACAGAGTGTATTTGTCCGTTTTCCTCATACAAATTACAACCGCCGCCAATATACACCGTTCCGTTTAATTTACGCATATACTTAGCATTTTCAAACGGCACCGTAACAATATTCGCACTGCCTTTGCTGAATTTGTATTCCGCTTTGATATTTGGTATTTCCGCAAAGAAATATGTATCATCGCACTTGCATAACGGCTGTGCTGTCGCATATTCAAGCACACTGTCGCCCATTTTCATATTAAACGGCATAAAGAAACTCACTTCACCCTTTACGTCAATCGGCGGAAACTCAACATTTTCCGCACTTATCACCGCATTTTCAATATCTGCAAGTTCGGTCAATCTCTGATAATGATTTACAAACACAAACCCACTTTTGCCGTTCGTTCTCATACCGTAACGCAAAGAATTTGTATCGTCTACCGCCACCGAATTTGCAGAATCAACCGCAATCATCGGTGCAAATTCTTCGCCGAAATCGTTTACAAACATATGCAGCATATTAAGCAATCCGTACTGTTCTCTGACCTCTCCGTACTCCGACAACGGTGCTTGAAAATCATACGAAAGTATCGGATAATCATTCGGATAGCCTGTCGCCTTTGTTTCGTTAAAAGTTGACAGTTCGCCTATTTTGTTCGTACCGCCGTGATACATATAATAGCCGACAAGATTGTTTCCGTCACCGAGTTTTACAAGTGACACCGCATATATATCCATAGGCTTTATAATCGGTCTGCGGTGATGTGTAACCTCTATACCGCCGCCAAGCTCACACGTTGCGAACGGATAACGCTCATACGGCAGCTGCCAGCCGTCACTCTGAGTTTTTGCGATAAGGTCCGTTCCGATTGCGGAATCGTTTCTCATTCTGTTAAAGAAATAGTGCGGTGACGGCGACAGTCTGTTCATATGATTTTCCCACGGTGCCTCACAATAACCGCCGAATACAGGCATAACCTCATCAACGGGAATTTTCGCACCCGATGCACTGTTCCAGCCCGTAACTGTGTATATAGGTGCAATAAATCCACATTCTACGGCTATTTCTTTAAGTTTTGCCAAATGCTCGGCATTGTCGACAAATTCATTTTCAATCTGTACCGCAATTATGTTTCCGCCGTCCTTGTAGAACAGTCCTTTCACTTCGTTATATATGCTCTGATACCACTTCTTAACAACCGCAAGATATTCTTCGTTGTTGTCACGAAGTTTATAATCCTTTTTCAAAAGCCAATCGGGGAAACCGCCGTTTCTGCACTCGCCGTGTGCCCAAGGGCCTATACGAATTACAACGTCCAAGCCGACATCTTTACATTCTTCGATAAACGCTCTGATGTCATTGTCACCGCCAAAATCCATTTTACCCTCAATTTCTTCGTGGTATATCCAAAACAGATACGTTGAAACAATAGTTATACCGCCGGCTTTCATTTTTGCAAGTTCTCTGTGCCAATTCTCTCTGCTGTATCTCGAAAAATGGAACTCGCCCATAACGCCTATCCAAGGTTTTCCGTTTCGTGTGAAATATCTGCTTGTGACGTTAATTTCTTCGCCTTTCGGATTTTTACCGCCCATATTCAAATGATTTATCAAAAGCGGTTCATCTTTAAATTCTTTAAATTTGTATATCATATACTGCCCTCCAAAAATTGTACTCCGTAACCGTCCAATACTCCGTTAAATTCCAAGCCGTCAAACAGCGACACTCCTTTAATTTTTGTATCAACTTCATTTTCATTGTGATTTAAAATAATTGTGCAGTCATCTCGCTTAACAACCTCCACACCGTTCGGTGTATCAACTGTTTCCACATTCGCCGACTTTGATATAATTCTTACAAGCTCTTTCATTGCGTCATTGTCCAAATCACAGCCTACATAATAAACTCTGCCCTTGCCGTATTCGTTTACTGTCACTGCACTTTCGCCCTTGTAGTATTCACTTCCGTATGTGCATATGGTTTTTGCGGTATCCGGTTTTATTATATCACACCATATTTCCGCACTTCCGCTTACTTCGCCGTATATTTTTACAGGTTTTCTCGGTGCGTCAAATTCAACCGCCTCAATGCCAGCAATTTCCTTGAACACTCCCGGCAGTGCCATTGGTCTTACTCTGTTATATTCATCACGCGTACCGCTCCTAAACGTCAAAACAAGTGTACCGCCGTTTTTGACGTATTCCTTTATTTTTTCCTTCTCTGCGTCTGTGACTATGTTGTACGCAGGCATATACACAATTTTATAATCTTCATATTTGCCGTTTGAAACGGCTGTATTTATGTTCAAATCACAATTTGCCTTGTAAAATGAATACAAGTGATTTTCATAATTATAGTTTTGTGCGTGACGTTTTATATCATGTCCCCATACATTGTCGTACGACTTCACAAGCAATGCATCATACTTATTTTTTGAGCCGACAATATATTTTTCAAGTTTTTGAAGTTCGTGACCTGTCTTTTGAATTTCATAAAAACGTCTTCTCGGCACACCGTCATGGTCAAGTACACCGTACCAATATTGTTCCATACCGAAAAGAGCCGTTCTGAATCTGAAATACACAACGCCCTCGCAGCCGTGTGCGATTGCCTGATATGTCCATAATCTAAGCTGATTGGGACGCGGCGTTGAGCCTAAAATATCCCAACCGGCAGGGCCTGCCTGTTCCTCCATTACAACAAAGTTTTTGTTCTTCGCACCACGCATATTTTCGTGTGCCATAGACACATATTCATATTCGGACGTACCCCATTGATTGTCGGGATAATTGTCCCACGATACAAAATCAAGATCTTTTGACAAATCATACGCGTTTATATCCGAAAAATGTCCCATCAAATTATGAGTTATCGGATTATCGGTATATTTTCTCAAAATATCAATCTGCATTTTCTGATAATTCACCCAAGTGTCAGAAGAAAAACGTCTGAATTCCAAGTCAAGTGCGGGATTGTGCGACCACAAATCGCCGTATGTACCCTCGCACGAATTATATTTCGGAAGTATTATATCGTCAAAAGAATCATAGTTTAAACTCCAGAATATGCTCCCCCATTTTTCGTTTAGATTTTCTATTGTCTGATACCTTTCCTCAAGCCATTTTGCAAAAGCCTTTCGACAATGCTCGCAATAACATCTTGTACTTCCGTGACAGCCGAACTCATTGTCAATCTGCCATGCTATGACGTTTGGATTATCCTTGTAATGTTCAGCCATTTTTTCGGTTATAATTTTCGACTTTTCTATGTAGCTCGGATTGTTTCCGCAGCCTTCACGTCTTGAACCCCAATCCTTTTTTCTGCCGTATTTGTCCCTCTGCACGATGTCATATTTATCCGCAAGCCACTTCGGCGGTGCGGCAGTCGGTGTTCCGAGTATGGTTTTTATACCGTATTCTGCAAGTATCTCTATTGCGTCATCAAGGAATGAAAAATCAAATTCACCCTCTTTTTTCTCAAAAAGTTTCCAAGCAAATTCGCCCATTCTTACAGTGTTAAAACCACCCTTTTGCATAAGTTTAGCTTGACTTTCCCACTCATCTCTGTTCCAATGTTCGGGATAATAGTCTACACCAAATATCATTATTCCATCGACCTCATTTCTTTATAAAGTTCTTCGTCCGTCATATGATTATCCAATACTAATAACAGCATAACCTCTCTGTCCTCGGGCGCATACATCGTTTCGCGATACCATTTGTCATGTCTGATATTATCGCCGAACTCTCTGATAACCCCCATTACCTTTCTTGCCATATACGCGGTATGCTTAATATCCGCCAAACAATCGTTATGATAAAAGCCTTGCCAAACTCCGTTTTCACTGTTACGCATTTCCTTATTCGCCTTGTCAAATAAAACCGCACTGTCACCGCAAAGCAAAAATGCTTCTTTGTAATTTTCCCTTTCAAATTCCTCTATACTGTTGCAAAATTTTATTACGCCGTTTGCACAATAATAATGAATTTTCGCCTGTAACAATACAGTTTCGTCAAAAAGCTGTTTCTCGTTTCCGCTTAGTTTTTCACTCGTCTTTTTGCACATTTCGTAATATGAATTTATCTTGTCAATACCACTTTCGCATATAGCTTTGTAATCTCTCACCTGTCTGTAAAACCCGCCTTTTCCGACAAGCCAATTAAGCGGAGCAATACTGTTTTTATCGTCCTTCACAAACTTATTCACAATAATACGCACATTCTCGGTATAAAACTGTTCACCTGCGTGTTCATCTTCATTTTTACCGAATTTAATCGTTGACTTCGGATATTCCGCAAGGCATTTTGATACGTCATAAGCCGAATTAAAATAATCGTCCGCAAATTCCTTACTGTGACTTTCGTCCGATATATCTTCACCGAACCACTTTTTTCTCACCGCGTCAAGATAATATGTATGCGGTCTGACATTTGAACAGTTGATAACCCAAAAATCATCGCCGCCGTTTTCAAGTACGTCCGATAATTCTCTGTTCACAAAATCAACCGTATTCGGAAGCATTGTTATGTGGTTTGCGGCTTGCAAATCGTAAAACGAAACATGATAATAAATACCCTGTCTGCCGCCGTCTTTAACAGGCATTGACGACACTCGTGCCGTATGATTGTCACGTCGTCTTGTAACCATTTTACCGTAACCGTTATCGGCTTTAACCTTGATAATACCGTCGTCAAGTTCTATATAACCGTCCTTGTAAAGTTCCATTATTTCGCCGTACAGGTTGGTACAAAAAACAGGATTTTTGACGTATTTCTTAACAATATCGCATTGCTTTTTTATAATATTGCTTATCAGCTTACCTCGTTTTTGCGGAGTGTCAAATTGACCGCTCGTGTCGTTACTCCAAAATGGGCAGTCACCCTGTCCTCTAAAGCACAAATTCCAAACAACATTGCAGTCTTTCTGTTCAATTACCGCGTCTTCCCAAAGTTTATAAAAAAGCTCCGACTTTTCCATAAAATTCGCCTCAACGCCCGGATATGCTCTTGCAAAAATCTCCGCACCCAAAGGTTCTGCATGGTGATGAGTAATCCACAATCCCATATCCGCCGCCATTTGTCTGTTCAGTCTTGAATTTTTGTCAGTACCCGGAATTGTCATATTTCCGCCACAACGCAAAAGCGTTTCAAAAGCCATTCTCCAAGGCTCTTTTTTGTCACCGTTGATTTTCCATTTCATCATAAGCACTTCATCATTGAAAAACCAACCGCGATATTTTACCTTTGGTTTCGGTGAATTAATTTTACATTTTTCTATTCTAACACTGTCTTTCTTTTCGATTTTTTGGTCAAGCCAAAACCAAAACGGCTTAATATCAAGATATTTTTCACTTATTTTCAAAAGTGCATACACAAACCCCAAATCGTCCGCCGCACTTATCACGATATTTTCTGCTATATCAATTTTATAACTTTCCTCATCTAATGTATCGTCTTTTTTTAAATGAATATCATTTCCGTTTTCATCACTTGCACCGAAAACCTTTACCATATCACGCTTTAAAATATTAATCGCATTCATAACAGGCTTTGTTTCCGTTTCGGTATGTACCTTCGTATTCAAGTTAAACAAAAAGCTCATTGATTTTGCTCCTTTTCATAAAATCTAATTATACATTACAGCAATTTAATCATATTTTCATCTAATATATTGGTTAAAGCATTGATTATCTTGGCATTGTCTGATATAATGAAAGTGAGCCTGTCGACAAAATGTCGACAGCTCCAAAAATCACATCTTACGATGTAATTTTTGAGTATTTTCTGAGAAAAAATCATAAAGTTCCTCCGAAGTCGAAACTTTAGATTTTAAGCCATTTCTGCCGCACATGTCGCCAGAAATGATTTTTAATGAGGTTAGCACCTCAAGCTCCCCCAAAAAAGGTAAACAAAACCGTTACGGTTTTGTTTACAGAAAGGCAGATTGATATGACAGAGAAAACAGTAAAGATATTTCCGAATATGTATTTCGGTTTAACTCACTGCTACGATGAAGTACCCGACAACAATGATTTCAAGCTTCACAATCACGATGATGTATATGAAATAGTTCTGTTTCTAAGCGGTGATTCTGAATTTTACGCAGAGGGAAATGTGTACAAATTAAAGCCTTACGATATGCTCATAACGCGTCCGTTTGAAATGCACCATATACGTTGTTTGAGTGCGAAGCCGTATGAGAGGATTATTTTGTATCTGTCGACAGAATATTTCAAGCAAAACCGTTGTGAAGAATTTGAAGATATTTTCATAAACCGTCCGCCGGGTACGGGCAACCTAATACCGTCCGACATTGTAAAGGACGATTTGCTAAACCCGATAAACCGCATAAGCGTGTATATCCATAACGGCTCACTCACCGCCGCAAACGGTGTCATTATAGAATTTCTCTATCTTTTGAATACTTCAAAATCGGCAATCTCACCGTCAAAATCAAAAGACAAACGAATAAGCGACATAATTA
>NZ_JBKVWU010000118.1:0-6833 GCF_046972485.1 Hominilimicola sp. | reverse complement strand
ACAAAATAGTATAAAATACAATTGCTTAATATTCATTAAAAATAAAATTTTTCTGTATACTATACTTTTATATGTAATCCCAATACTTAAAATGGAGCCGTCTTAAGGTAGACTGCTCTTGTATGATTACAAATCACTATGGTACTTTACCTGCATCTGTTTCATAGAGGTTTATGAAGTATTCA
Source organism: Hominilimicola sp. (assembly GCF_046972485.1). Taxonomy (NCBI): domain Bacteria; kingdom Bacillati; phylum Bacillota; class Clostridia; order Eubacteriales; family Oscillospiraceae; genus Hominilimicola; species Hominilimicola sp. Next base: position 6,648 of record NZ_JBKVWU010000118.1, on the reverse strand, counting down.
GTTGTATAGGACGCAGTCATTTTAAGAAGTCCCCCATTATTAAGCGTTGGTAAACTTTTTATGGGGGTGTTACTGATTAATACAGTATTATTAATTGTAATGATAATCGTTGCAATCGTATTATGTGTTATAGGCGTCATTGTTGGTTTCAACTTAGGCGTTGCACACAGAAAGAAAATTGCTGAGGCCGAATTCGGCAGTGCCGAAGAAAAAGCCAAGTCTATTGTAAAGGATGCCGAAAAGGCTGCCGACGCCAAAAAGCGCGAACTGTTGCTTGAGGCTAAAGAAGAAAATCAAAAACTTCGCGCAGACTTTGACGCAGAGGTTAAGGAACGCAGAAATGAACTTAATCGTCAGGAACGCAGAATTAACCAAAAAGAAGAAAACTTAGACAAGAAAACAGATAATTTAGAGAAAAAAGAACAGACTTTAAGTCAAAAACTAAAGTCACTTGAATCTAAAGAAAAAGAAATAGCAGAAATCAAAGAACAACAAATGGCTCTTATTGAAAAGATTTCAGGTCTTACCGCCGAAGAGGCTAAGACTATCTTACTAAAAGATGTTGAAAATCAAACAAAGCATGAGGCAGCCATGATGGTTAAAGAAATTGAGCAAGAGGCAAAGGAGAATGCGGAAAAGAAAGCAAAGAACATAGTTTCTTTGGCTATTCAAAAAGTTGCCGCCGATCACGTTGCCGAAACCACCGTTTCTGTTGTTAATCTTCCAAGTGATGAAATGAAAGGCCGTATAATCGGTCGTGAAGGACGAAACATCAGAACCATTGAAACTCTTACAGGCGTTGATTTAATCATCGACGATACTCCTGAGGCAGTTATTGTTTCAAGTTTCGATCCTATCAGACGTGAAGTTGCACGTCTTGCACTTGAGAAGCTTATCGTGGACGGACGTATTCATCCGGCACGCATTGAGGAAACAGTTGAAAAATCTCGTAAAGAGGTTGAATCAATCATCAAGCAAGAGGGCGAAAGCGCTACATTTGAAACAGGTGTACACGGTCTTCACCCTGAACTTATCAAATTGCTTGGTAAACTTAAATTCAGAACAAGTTACGGTCAGAACGTCCTAAAGCATAGCATTGAGGTTTCGCATCTTGCGGGCGTTATGGCAGGTGAACTGGGCGTCGATGTCGCACTTGCAAAACGTGCAGGTTTACTTCACGACATCGGTAAAGCAGTTGACCATGAAGTCGAAGGCTCTCACGTTACTATCGGCGCAGATATTGCAAAGAAGTATCGTGAAAACAAGGATGTTGTACACGCTATTATGGCTCACCACGGTGATGTCGAGGCGCAGACAATCGTTGCCTCTTTAGTACAGGCAGCCGATGCAATATCCGCAGCACGTCCGGGAGCAAGACGTGAAAATCTTGAAACCTACATCAAGCGTTTACAAAACCTTGAAGAAATTGCAAACAGTTTCGACAGCGTTGAAAAGTCATTTGCTATTCAAGCCGGTCGTGAAATCAGAATTATGGTCAAACCTGAAAAGGTCAACGACGAAGGTATGATTCTTGTAGCAAAAGAAATTGTTAAACGTATTGAAAGCGAGCTTGAATATCCGGGTCAGATTAAAGTTAGTATGATTCGTGAAACAAGAGCGGTTGATTACGCTAAATAAGCTTGCATTACTTTGAAAAATTTGGGGTTATTACAGAGCGTAAATATTTATGACTTTGATACTTTGCGATAAAGGCACTGTATAAGCCGTTTATGTTTAGCTTCTACCCGTTCTGTAATACTCCTTTTTTTATTTATTTTGAACGAAAATTTATTTTAATTTTAGATATATTATACAGTTTTACACGTCCTGTCCGCCCACGATAAGACAGTGTTATAAATAAATCTGCGGGCAGAAAGGCTATGGATTTTATTATGAAAATTCTATGTATCGGAGATATTGTCAGCCGTATAGGACGCGATATGCTCTTTAAATATGTTGACGATATGAAATATCAGAAAGGTATTGACTTAGTTATCGCAAACGGTGAAAATGCCACCCACGGCAGAGGTCTTGCCCGCAACGCATATGACGAGCTTATTCGTGCAGGAATTGACGTTATCACTATGGGTAATCACACTTGGGACGCAAAAGAAGTTGTTGATATTATGCGTAACGAGGGAAATGTAATCCGTCCGGCGAATTACAATAAAAAGTGTCCGGGTGAGGGAAGTATCGTTTTTACCGCAAAAAACGGTGTTAAAGTCGGAGTTGTAAATCTTATCGGCAGAACGTATCTTGACCCCGCAGACTCCCCTTTCGACGCCGCCGAACGCGAGGTTGCAAAATTAAAGAAATCAACCAATATTATAATAGTAGATTTTCATGCAGAGGCAACAAGCGAAAAACTTGCTATGGCATATTTTCTTGACGGCAAAGTTTCAGCCGTATTCGGAACGCACACACACGTTCAAACAGCCGATGAAGTCATTCTTCCGAAAGGCACGGGAAATATAACCGACCTCGGAATGACAGGTCCTCAAATATCGATACTCGGCAGAGAACATAATGCGATAATAAAAAAATTTATTACAGGTATGCCTCAAAAGTTTGAAATTGCGAACGGAAAAGGACAATTTTGCGGTTGTATTTTTGACATTGACGAACAAAGCGGTTTGTGTACGGACATCGAAAGAATTTTTATTCGTGAAAAATAAGCCAAGTAAAAAAAGCACATCATTTTAGTTAAAATTTGATGTGTTTTTTTAGTGATTAATCCGAATTTATGTTTAGCTTTTATTGTTTATTGACTTTGATAATTCGGTGTGATATGATTATTTTATAATAGTTTAAGGGGAGATAAGTATGAAAAAAATTTTAGGAATGTTTCTTGCCGTATCAATCGTTTTGAGCGGAATAGGCGCATTCGCCGAAACAGCGTCACCTGCGCCGACAGAAACACCGCAAGTAACAGTAGAGCCTACCGTTTCACCGGGAACAACGGTTGAGCCGACAGAAACAGCAGCAACAACACCGGCCGCAGAGCCGACAGTTAAGCCGACTTCAACGCCGACAATATCGGAGAACGAATTATCAACACAATTTGTTCTTAATATTGACATCACATCGCATAAGTACATAATACCTAACGACGTAACTGTCGAACTTTACAGCAGTTCCGATGAATTACTCGGTTCAATTACCGAAAACGTATCTCAGGATACTTCTTCGCTAAATCTTATATTCAACGTTCCGCAATATCGTATGGGCGAAAAATTCAAGGTAAAGCTCGTTTCGGGACTTCGTTCATTGAAATATTACGATAAAAAGATTGAGCCTGACGGCATTCTTGAAGTTCAGACGTACGGATATTTGAACGAAAACGGCGAATATGTACAAAATAACGGTTGTGCAATGAACGGTAATCCGAATTACGATAAAGAACTTTGTATGTATGTAAGCGATAACTTTCTTCAAGACGTTTCACCGCGTGCAAGAATAGTTGACGGTGTCGCAATGATGCCTGTTCGTGCAATCGGTGAGGCAATGGGATTAAAGGTTACATACGACCCTAAATATGACAGCGTAGTTTGCAGTGTCGGTTCAGACCAAGTTATTTTTAACGCAAACAGTGCATATACAACGATTTTCGGAAACGATACATACGCACCTCACGCAACGGTTTATATCGAGGGTTCTCTATTTGTTCCTGTAAGAACGCTTGCCGAATCGTTTAATTCAAGTCTTGATGTTCTTGATTTCGACGACCACCTTGATATTATCATTGGTGAATCTCCTATGGTTAAAGAATATCGCAACAGAACACCTGTAAACAAGAACGGTATTACAAGCCGTACAAATTATCTTGTATGGGTTTCAAAGCACGAATATAAAGTAAGAGTATATCAAGGCTCACAATATAATTGGGAACTTCAAAAAGAATTCCCTTGTGCATTGGGTGCATGGAATACGCCTACCATCACAGGTCAATTTGAATATATTGAACGTACAGAATGGGATTATCCAAGCTACTATGTAGGTCCTGTACTTCGTTTCTATAACGGTTATGCACTTCATTCAACATTGCTTTACTATAACGGTACAGAATATGACGGACGTGTCGGCGTAAATATTTCTCACGGTTGTGTACGTCTTCACCCAAGCGATATTAACTGGATTGCAAATACAATTCCGTTCTATACAAGAATTTATATTACAGAATAATATCAAAAAAGCAAGCTGATTTCAGCTTGCTTTTTTATTAGCCGTTCACATAAAATTCTCCGACCATTTCAATCGCTTTAAATGCCTCAAGATAAAACGGTGTTGCCAAAATCCAGTCGTGCACCATTTTTTCACCCTCATAAAATTCCAACTCCGTACCGTATGCCGCCATCAACTTTGTTTTTAATTTTCTGCAATCGGGATTTAAAATTTCATGAGTTCCTGTCAACAAAAATATTTTACCGAGATTATCCATTCTTCCGAATATAGGTGAAAGCACAGCATTTTTAGCGTCACCGTTTCCAATATATCTCTCTGCCGCGTGGTACAGGCAATCCATCGTCAAAAGCGGATCGCGTTCCGCCGCCTCCCCTATTTTCGGATTGCTCATAGTCAAGTCAACCCATGGTGACATTAAAACTGTCTTTTTCGGAAACGGTATTATTTTTTCATCACGCAATATCTGCAAAACTGCCAATGCCAATCCACCGCCTGCACTGTCACCGAACAAATAAAATTCATCACCGTAATTTTTAATTGTAATCTCTCTGTATGCTTTCATTACGATTTCGTGTGTTTTTTCATATGTATGCTCGGGTGCAAGCGGATAGTCTATAAAAGTCACTTTCAATCCGTACATCTTCACCAGTTCCTCAATAATTCTTCTGTGAGATGCTGTCGCCTCTGCGACATATCCTCCGCCATGCAAAAATATAACGTGTCCCCCGTTTGTTTTTTTGCTGCTTACTGTTATAACATTAAAGCCGTCCACATTCCATTCATCTGTTATAAACCCTTTAAATTTATCTGCCCTCAATTCACCGTTGTTTCTTTCGGGATTGTCGAAATTCTTTTTTATGTTCTCCGACATTTTCATCGTTTCTGCACCGTTTAATATTAAGTCCGCCAATAATTTCATATAATATCTCCATAAGTGTTTTTGTTTAGTATACATTTTATGAGTGATTTTGTCAAGAGAATGTTTAGTGTCCCCATAAAATCAAGGCGACCACCGGTCGCCCCTACGAATTTATTTTTTATCGCCACCACTCCGTCACTTCGTGACACCTCTCCTCAAGGAGAGGCTTTTCGGCTCCCATTGAGGGGAGCTGTCGCCTTTGCCGTCTGTGGGGTGGCTTTTTAGGGCGACCTATAATCGCCACTACTTAACCCTGTCCGAGAGAAAATCGTTCACAGTGCTGCTTTGCAGCTTGCAGTGCTGTACGTTTGTACCGCCTCAAGCAAAAAGTAGTGCTGTGGGCAATTTAATCCGGACACACTATCTATTATCTATTTTCGTATACTCCTTACTGTGTACCATCGACTTATACGCCGGTCTGATAATTCTGCCGCAGCCGATAACTTCTTCAAGTCTATGTGCGCACCAGCCGACAATTCTCGAAATAGCGAAAAGCGGTGTATACATTTCGGTAGGTATGCCGAGCATTTTATAAACAAAGCCCGAATACATATCAACGTTCGCACACATAACCTTATGATTATTCTTAACTTCCGCAAATACACCCGGTGTAAGACGTTCAACACTGCAATACAGTTTAAATTCCTTTTCAAATTCAGGGTGATTTGAAACAAGCTGACCTGCTTTTTCTTTAAGCAAAATACATCTTGGGTCACTGTATGTATAAATAGCGTGTCCCATACCGTATATAAGTCCCGAACCGTCAAAAGCCTCTTTACGAAGAATTTTTGCAAGGAAGGCCTTAACCTCCTCATCATCTTCCCAGTGCTTAACGTTTGCCTTGATTTCTTCCATCATACCCATAACTTTTGCGTTTGCACCACCGTGCTTAGGACCTTTAAGTGAGCCGATAGCCGCCGCAATAGCAGAATATGTATCAGTATCCGATGAAGAAACAACTCTTGTCGTAAATGCCGAGTTGTTACCGCCGCCGTGTTCAGCGTGTATCATAAGCAATACATCAAGCATTTCCGCTTCTTCACGAGTATATTTATTATCGGGTCTTATCATATAAAGCAGATTCTCAGCTGTTGACAATCTTGGCTGCGGTGTGTGAAGATACAGACTTTTTCCGTCATGATAATGGCTCTTTGCCTGATAGCCGTATGCCGCCATTACAGGAAGTCTTGCAATCAATTCTATTGACTGACGCAAGATATTACCCGTTGAAATATCATCCGGATTTGAGTCATACGAATAAGACGCAAGTACGGAACGGGCAATTTTATTCATTATATTCTTACTAGGAGCTTTCAAAATCATATCTTCCGCAAAGCCTTCCGGCAATACACGAAGATTTCCGATAAGTCTTGAAAAATCGTCCAAAGTCTTTTTATCCGGAAGATGTCCGAATAACAGCAGATATGCTACTTCTTCAAAACCAAATCTCTTCTCTTTTTCACAGTTTTTAACTATATCTGTAAGGTCATAACCACGGTATCTCAAATGACCTTCCATAGGAATTTTTTCACCGTCATCAATATAGT
>NZ_JBKVWU010000117.1:0-6853 GCF_046972485.1 Hominilimicola sp. | reverse complement strand
CTTCTCTTGCTTTCTTCAAAGCCGCCTCACGCATTTCGCGGATTTCTTCCTCTGAAACTTGGTTCATCTCCGTATAAATATCGAAAATCAAACCGATAGTTTCTTCGTCAACCACGCTTGCCGAACTCTTTAGTTCTACTCCGAATTCCGCAAGTTTAGCTATTATATCCTTATTTGTAATCTTTAGATTTTTTGAAATCTCACCTAATTTTATCTTATCTGCCATATTTGCATCACCCTTTCTCCATGTCCCAGAGGGATTAGTCGTTTAATCTATCTAAAATTGCTTTCGCAAAATTGTCGTCATTCACGGAAACTACCGCACGGCTGTCTGCTCCTGTAAACTTGCCAAGCTCCGCCTTACTTCCCGCCTCAACAAATTTCGTTTTATAAAATTTGCATGAATCGGTTATTGATTTTTTTGTATTATCAGATGCGTCACACGCTACTATAATAAGCTTTGAAACACCGCTTTTAACGGCTTTTGAACATATATCTTCACCTGTCTGCACCTTACCGGCTCTTTTTGCCAAGCCGAGCATACCTAAAAATTTGTTGTTCAAATCAATTCCTCCGCCGCTTTATATAGTTCCTTTGGGACGGCACATTTAAAATGACGCTCAATCCCTCTTTTTTTCTCCGCATTTCGAATACAGTCTATATTCTTGCAAATATAAGCACCACGTCCGAACAATTTTTTATCACAGTCGAATTTAATCTCACCTGTTTTGTTGTCACGAACCAATCTTATAAGTTCATTTTGCGGATACATTTTTCTGCACGCAACGCACATCCTTTGTGGTATGTGCTTCATATATATTAGTCCTCCGCACTGATGTCTATTTTCCAGCCTGTAAGTCTTGCCGCAAGACGTACATTCTGACCTGCTCTGCCTATTGCAAGCGAAAGCTGATATTCAGGTACAACAACGTGTGCACTCTTTTCCTCTTCGTTGATTTCAGCTGAAATAACCTTGGCTGGACTTAGACTTGCCGCAATAAATTCGGCAGGGTCTTCGCTCCACTTAACTATATCAATCTTTTCATTCTTCAATTCTTCGCCGATATTCTGAACTCTTATACCCTTCGGTCCGATACAAGCACCTTGTGCGTCAACGTTAGGATCGTTTGAATAAACGGCAATCTTTGTTCTTGAGCCGCCCTCACGCGCAATGTTCTTTATCTCAACAATACCCTCGGCAATTTCAGGTACTTCTGCCTCAAACAACTTTTTAACAAGTCCCGGATGAGTTCTTGAAACTATAATTTGTGTACCCTTTGTTCCGCTTTTCACTTCGCTCACATAGCATTTAAGCACTTGACCTACTTCATATGTTTCGCCGATTGGCTGTTCTTTTTCAGGCAGCATTGCTTCGATTTTGCCGATGTCTATAAATACGTTTCCTTTTTCTATTCTCTCGATTGTTCCCGAAACTATGTCATTTGTCTTTTCGGTGTATTCACTGTAGATTATTCCTCTTTCAGCCTCTCTTATTCTCTGCGTAACAACTTGTTTTGCAGTCATTGCACTGATTCTGCCGAAATCTTTCGGTGTTACTTCTATATTTACCATATCACCGATTTGATAATTACCGTTGATTGCTCTTGCGTCCTCAAGTGAAATTTCTTCAAATTCGTCATATACAAGGTCAACAACTTCTTTCTTTGCAAATACCTTTACAGTTCCGCTTTCTCTGTCTATTGAAACCTCAACGTTTTGTGCTGAATAAAAGTTTTTCTTATATGCCGCAACAAGAGCCGCTTCAAGAGCGTCTATAAGCACCTCTTGACTTATGCCCTTTTCGTTACAGATTTCCGTAAGAACCTCAAATAATCCCTTTTCCATTTTTATAAATCTTCCTCTCTAAAACTTAAATGATAATCTTATATAAACTGCTTGCTTAACAGGTATTTCTTTCACTTTCCCATCAAGTTCAACAAATGCTGTTTTATCCTTGTAATCCTTTAAAACGCCTGTAAATTCCTTTACGCCGTTTTCTGCTTTGTAAAGCTTTACGTCAACCTCTCTGCCGATATAATAAAGAAATTCACGTTCCTTTGTAAGTTTTCTGTCTGCCCCCGGTGACGAAACTTCAAGCGTATAATTTTCTTCAATAAAATCTTCCGCATCAAGAAGTTCCTCTACTGCCTTTGAAAACAATTCACATTCATCTATACCAATTCCGCCCTCTTTGTCAATATAATAGCATAGCGAATAAGTGTCGTCGGCTTTTTTGTATGTCACATCAACAATATATACATTTTGTTTCTGTGCAATTTGTTCTCCGAGTTCAAGCGCTCGGATTTCTGTTCCGTTAGCCATTTGTACCTCCGTAACTTTTCAAAAAATCTTTTCATATAAATATGAAAGAGTGGGTAAACCCACTCTTTCTGAATATAGTATATTCCGCTTTAAAAGATATTATATCACATAAATCCAACAATTTCAAGACTTTTTTGTGATTTTATCTTTATTATTCATCGCTGCCGTCATTGCTTTCACTGCTACTGTATTCAGAACTCGAAGATTCACCGCTTGATTCTTCGCTTGATTCATATCTTTCACCTGTACTCTCGTGAGAAGAACTTGATGTTCCCGTACTTTCTTCGGTCGTTTCATGATTTGATGACGAACCGGATGATGAGTTTGATGAACCGGATGATGAGCTTGATGAACTGTTTGAAGTACCTGAACTTGATGAACCCGAAGTTCCCGATGAACTGTATGATGAATTTGAACTTCTGCTTTTTGAGTTTGATGAATTTGATGAATTTGATGAATTTGAAGTGTTTGACGAGCTTGAAGATATACCGCTTGATGAAGAACTACCGCTCTCTCTTGTAGCATTTTTAGGATTGTCTGTTGTTATATTATCTGCAGGATAACCGAACACATCTTGTACCATCGTTCTGATTTCGTCCATATTAGGTATCCAAACGTCGCCGTTCGCTGAATCTGAACTATATTCACCAGGCAATGAATACGAATGAATATTCACGCTTGAGAAATCAGCCAAATATTTTGAATACTTAATAACTTCACTTACTGTAAAGTTTGTCTTAATTTCAGAGCTTATATCCTTGAATATTGAAGGAATTTTCAAAATCAAAGATGCATTAACCTTTTGGTCTACAACAGCTTTCAGGAATTTCTGCTGCATTTCAACTCTGTCACTGTCACCGTTTACATAACCTTTAAATACACCGGTTGACGGATTGACATTACCGTGTCTGTAACGCATAAGCCATACAGCCTGCTGACCGTTCAGCTGATAATCTCCCGGCGGAAGATTTATATGCAGACTCTGTACAGGGTCATCATATACCATACCTACACCGTCGCCGTAAAGATCCGGAATTGTAAATTCAATAGGACCAAGTTCGTCTATAACGTGAGCAACAGCGTCAAAGCTGAAATCAACATAGTAATTTATCGGAATACCCGTTATTCTCGTTACCGCCTCACAAGTTGCTGTCGCGCCGCCGATTTCTCCGCTTTCATCCACAAATGCGTGTGCGGCGTTAATTTTTTGATAACGGTTTCCTATATACATTTTTGTATCACGAGGAATTGAGAGCATATTCACCTCTTTTGTTTCGGTATCAAAACTTGCAAGCATTATTGCGTCTGTTCTCAAGCCGTCAACGTCAACACCCATAAGTAAAACGTTTATCTTTCCGTCTGCCGCCTCAACAGTCGAAGTGTTGTCCACTGCTTCCTCATTGTTTGAGCCCGAAAAGTCAATTCCCATACAGACAGCTGCCACGGCAATAATCACTGCGAGTGATATTCCAAGTACTTGAAAATATCTTTTTACATTAAATTTAACTTTCACTCTGTAACCTCCAAAAATATTCATCTATGTTTCAAAAAAATACAATATATTTTAATTATACCATTCAAACTTACTCTCGTCAATAGAAAAAACACTTTATGTTTTTAAACTATTTGTAAACTTTACATACATATCCAAAAGTCAAATTGCATTTATGATAATTCATCAGCACACAAAAAGGGTGATATTTCCATACCACCCTTTAATTATTAACCCATATTAAATTTTTATACTAATGTGCAATATATGAAATTTTGTTAGCTTTCAGATATTCTTCGGCATATGTGCCTTTTACACATTTCACGTTGACTTTTTCACAGCCGTCAAACGCTCCGACGGCAATGTATTCAACGCTCTTTGGCAAAACTACGGTTTTAAGATTTTTGCAATTTTCAAATGCTTTTATATCTATGGCTTTCGTGCCGTCAGGAATTACGATTTCCTTTAAATCTGTGTTTGAAAATGCTTTCACTCCGATTTCCTGTAATTTTTCAGGTAACTTGATGTTTTCAAGGCTTGTGCAGTCAGCAAATGTCATATCTTCAATCTTCATCACATTTTGAGGTATATTTATATCAGTAAGATTATCGCAGCCTTCAAATGCTCCCCATTCGATATATGACACTGTTTCGGGAATTTCTATACCTTTCAACTCTTTGTTGTTTTTAAAGGCATCCGCTCCGATTCCCTCTACCGTCACACCTTCAAGTTCCTTTGGTATTACCGCATATTCGCCGAGATTATCCGCAGCTTTCAGAACAGCTTTCTCATTATGAACGGCATATGTCGCATATGATGAAGCGAATGCACTGATTTGAGTCATCATAACTATAAGCATAAGCGCCGCAACTAACATTTTCTTCTTCATATTTGACACTCCCTTTCATTCATTTCCTGTTCTCTTTATAAGTCTATTATACGCCGTATGAATATTTATTACAACAACAACAGACTTACAAAATTGTTTAAATGATTTAAGAAGTTGTTACAAATTGTTACAAAAAATTTTGTTTTATTTTGCATTCAAAAATACACCAAATTTGCGAAACCAAATCAAAGAAAAATATCAAATATTCCGTTCAAAAACGTTCAAAACAATATTATACAAAAAATCAGAGCAAGCTGTATACAGCTTGCTCTGATGTGGTGGGAGAGGATGGATTCGAACCATCGAAGTCGAAGACAACAGATTTACAGTCTGCCCCCTTTGGCCGCTCGGGAACTCTCCCAAACTATGAGGGATAAACCCGAAAGTTTATCCCTTTTTATGGAGCTGGTGATGGGACTCGAACCCGCGACCTGCTGATTACAAATCAGCTGCTCTACCAATTGAGCTACACCAGCATATTAAATTTTATCCCTACCCCTTAGGGGTAAAAAAACCACTTTATATGAAGTGGTTTTTGGTGGGAGAGGATGGATTCGAACCATCGAAGTCGAAGACAACAGATTTACAGTCTGCCCCCTTTGGCCGCTCGGGAACTCTCCCAAACTATGAGGGATAAACCCGAAAGTTTATCCCTTTTTATGGAGCTGGTGATGGGACTCGAACCCGCGACCTGCTGATTACAAATCAGCTGCTCTACCAATTGAGCTACACCAGCATCATATTTAAGAACATTATTTAAAAAGTGGTGGGAGTTACAGGGCTCGAACCTGTGACATCCTGCTTGTAAGGCAGACGCTCTCCCAGCTGAGCTAAACTCCCATACTTTTTGGTCGGGATGACAGGATTCGAACCTGCGGCCCTCTGGTCCCAAACCAGATGCGCTACCAAACTGCGCTACATCCCGACGTATGTTCTCTGCCGTTTTGCTCTCGCCAAACGACTTGTATATAATAGCAAAGATATTTAATTTTGTAAACCTCGATTACAGTCGATTATGTTTGTTTTTTGCTAATTTTACTTTTGTATTCTCATTTTTACGTTCATTTTCTACTTTATTCATATTTTTTATAAAATTATAAATAACATAGAAAACAAGCACCAATCCGCCGTAACCGCAAAGTCTGTAAGCTGTATTTATAATTTTAGAAAAACCCGCACCGCTCATAGCAACCGCAATTACAGTCATAAAGAATACAACAACATTCTTCCCTATTTTTCTGCTTGCTATGTCAAGTACGTTAAATCCGTTTGATACATCTGTGGTAATGACCGCAAAGAAAAGCATCGTTCCGTAAATCGCTCCAAACACTTTGTTTTGTCTGAGAGCCATTGTAAGCATAGGTATTTCTCCGAGATTTATTTTGCAGTAATATATTTCAAGCACAGTCCATATAAGTAACATCATAACAAACAGCACCACTCCGGACATAACGCTTGCCAATGCCGCCTCTCTCCTGTCCTGCAAAAAACGGCTCATACCCGCAAGAATTGCACCTGTTGTTATAAGATTGTATCCGGCATATGAAATACTCGAAACAGTCATTTTAACTTCATTTGAAAAAACTTGATGTTCTCGAAATCTCAATATGTAGAAACAACAAAAAATGATACCGAAAATTATTATTGCACCCAAAATCGAATTTATACCCATAATTTTTTTATTGTTCATAAAAAATATCATTCCGCATACTGCAGTAAAAATAATTGCGCCGAATATTTTTTTAATTCCGAACAATATAAAAAACATTTCCCCTGCACACGCCGTCATAACGCATACTGTGGATATTGCAAAAAGTAAAGTTATAATTTCGACAATTTTTCTTATATTATGTCTAAAAAAATTGTTCAGATAATCCGAATAAGTTTCTATATTTTTTTCTACACACACCGATAAAACCGCATACGCAAACACCGAAAAAATAATACACGAAAGCAATACACCTATAATACTGTATTTTCCGTATTTCACAAAAAAGCTTATAATCTCCTGTCCCGACGCAAAACCTGCACCGATAACAGCCGCCACATAACCGCATACGACGCTTAAAACATTCCGTATATTTCTCATAGCCTCACCCCCTAAGAAAATTTATGCAAAAAAACAGTGCGGTATTCAAATACCGCACTTA
>NZ_JBKVWU010000116.1:1198-6910 GCF_046972485.1 Hominilimicola sp. | reverse complement strand
GTATAAGTATGCTATTGAGGCTGAGAACGGAGAAACTTATTACAAAGCAGATCCGTATGCTGTAAAGAGTGAACTGAGACCGGGTACTGCGTCCGTAACAAAGGATATTTCAAATAATTACAAATGGGGCGATAAGGCTTGGATAAGTGCACGCAGTAAAAACAGCACTTTGACGGAGCCTATGAATATATACGAAATCCACATCGGCTCATGGAAAATACATGATGACGGAAGCTTTTATACGTATCGTGAACTGGCGGACGAGCTTGTTCCTTATGTTAAGAAGATGGGTTACACGCATATAGAGCTTATGCCTATCACCGAATATCCGTTCGACGGCTCCTGGGGGTATCAGGTAACGGGATTTTTCTCAGCTACGACAAGATACGGCGAAAGTGAAGATTTGAAATATCTTATAGATAAGTGTCACAAAAATCATATCGGAATTATAATGGACTGGGTACCTGCTCATTTTCCGCGTGACGCACACGGACTGAGAATGTTTGACGGAACTCCTGTTTATGAATATGCCGATCCGCGATTGGGTGAGCATAAGGATTGGGGAACAATGGTTTTTGACTATTCAAAGAGCGAAGTTATTTCATTCCTTATTTCATCAGCGTATTTTTGGGCAGAACAGTATCACATTGACGGAATAAGAGTTGATGCGGTATCTTCAATGCTTTACCGTGATTATTCGAGAAATGACGGTGAGTGGGTTCCGAACGAATACGGCGGAAACGGTAATCTTGAGGCAGTTGATTTTCTTAAAAAGCTAAACAAGATTATGGGGACGGAATTCCCTAACTTTATGATGATTGCGGAAGAATCTACGGCTTGGCCGCTTGTAACCGCACCGCCTGAAAATGACGGACTTGGCTTTAATTACAAGTGGAATATGGGCTGGATGAACGATACACTTCGTTATATGGGTATGGATCCGTATTTCCGTAAGGACAATCACAGTTTGCTTACATTTATGATGATGTATGCTTATTCCGAAAATTATATTTTGCCTTTGTCACATGATGAAGTGGTACACGGCAAGGGTTCTATGCTTAACAAGATGTTCGGTGAGTATGACGAAAAATTTGCGGCATACAGAACATTACTCGGCTATTATATGACAATGCCGGGAAAGAAAATGTTGTTTATGGGCGGTGAATTCGGTCAAATGCTTGAGTGGCGTTATGACGACCAACTTGAATGGAACGTACTTGAAATAGATAAGCATAAGAGATTGCATCAGTATGTAAAAGACCTTAACCATTTCTATATGGAAAACAAGGCTTTATGGGAACTTGATACAAGTTGGGACGGCTTCAGATGGGTTAATGAGGCTGACAGTGAAAACAGTGTTCTTTCCTATATAAGACGCGGCAGACACGCGGCTGATAATGTTGTTGTGGTTGCAAACTTCACACCTGTCGAAAGACCGATATATAAAATCGGTGTTCCGCTTGCGGGCGAATATGAAGTAGTATTCCATTCGAGTGCTGTCAAGTACGGCGGAAACAAACGTATTACAAAGAAAGTATACAAGACAAAGAATATGCAGTTCTCAGATATGATGTACACTATTGAAGTTGCTATCGACGGCAATTCGGTTATGTTCCTAAAGAAAAAGCCGGCGGACAAAGCTGCGGCAAGCAAAAAGAAAACGACTGCATCAAAAACTGCTAAAAAAACAACAGACAAAACCGAAAGTGCAACGGCTAAAAAAGCGGCAGTTAAGAAAACAACCGCGACAAAGACCGCTGCGAAAAAAACATCAACAAGGACAAATAAATCGGCTAAATAGTCGGTTTTAATAAAAATCTAATCAGAAAATTATAGGGAGATGATTTTATGGTATCAAAGGATTGCGTTGCAATGATACTTGCAGGCGGTCAAGGCTCAAGACTTGGTGCGTTGACAAAAAATGTTGCTAAGCCGGCAGTGCCTTTCGGCGGAAAGTACAGAATCATAGATTTTCCGCTTTCAAATTGTGTACATTCAGGAATTAATACGGTAGGTGTTCTTACACAGTATCAACCGTTGGAACTAAATAGATATATCGGTAACGGAAACCCTTGGGATTTGGACAGAAGTCATGGCGGTGTTTATGTACTTCCTCCATACCAAAGTGCAAAAGCGGGTGAATGGTATAAAGGTACGGCAAATGCCATTTATCAAAACTTAAGTTTTCTTGAAAGCTTTAAACCTGAAAATGTTCTTATACTTTCAGGCGACCATATCTATAAAATGCACTATGGCGAAATGCTGAAGGCACACAAGGAATCGGGTGCGGCTGTAACTATTGCCGTAATGCCTGTACCTTGGGAGGAAGCAAGCAGATTTGGTATAATGAACGTTGACGAAGAGGGTACTATCACAGACTTTGAAGAAAAACCGGCAGAACCTAAGAGCAATCTTGCGTCAATGGGTATTTACATATTTACATATGAAGTGCTTAAAAAGTATTTGGAGGCTGACGAACGTGACCCAAGTTCTGCAAATGACTTCGGTAAGAATATAATTCCTACAATGCTTGAAAACGGCGAAAAGATGGTATCATTCAGATTTGAAGGCTATTGGAAAGATGTCGGCACAATTCATAGCTTGTGGGAGGCAAATATGGATCTTGTTGACCAACCACCTAAGTTTGATCTAAACGACAGAAGTTGGAGTATCTATTCAAGAAATATGGCACTTGCTCCTCATTATGTCGGACAAAATGCTAAGATAACAAATTCAACTGTAACAGAGGGCTGCTTTATTGACGGCGAAATAAAACATTCGGTTATTTTCGGCGGCGTTGAACTCGGAGAAGGCAGTGTTGTCAGTGATTCGGTAATTATGCCGGGTGCGAAAATCGGAAAGAATGTTGTAATTGAAAAAGCTGTTATAGGTGCAGACGCAGTTATAGGTGACGGTGCGAAAGTCGGAGTTAATTCTTCGGACGATAACAAATATGCATCAAAATTGTGTACCAATGATCTTGTTCTTATCGAAAGCGGTGCCGAAGTCGGCGTTGAAGAAGATATTTGCAAGGGCAGTATGGTAGAAGCATAGGAAAGGGGACAGAGCCAATGAGAAGAGATACTATGGGTATTATTCTGACAAGTAATGACAGAATACCTCCGATTACAGATATAAGAGCAAATTCAGCACTTCCTATCGCAGGAAGATACAGAATAATAGATTTCGTGCTTTCATGTATGGCAAACTCGGGTATAACAAATATCGGTGTTGCAACAGAGGCAAATTACTCATCTTTGATGGACCACATTAAATCGGGTAAGCCTTGGGACCTTGACAGAAAGAATTGGGGACTTAATATACTTCCTCCGAATCTGGAAAAGGTATCATACGGTTCAATAAAGGGTAATATAGATATACTTGCAGGTATAAGCGACTTTATTCACAGAAGTCAGCAGACATATGTAATATTGTCGCTCGGTAACAGCATTTACAATATTGACTTTGAAGAAGTTGTAAAAAATCATATCGAAAGTCAGGCAGACGTTACAATTCTTTATAAAGATATGAAAGGTATGCCTGAAAGAGAAATTTCAAGATTTACAACGCTTGAACTTGACAAGGAAAATCGTATTACAGATATTGAGGTTCAGCCGTATTATCCAAAGTCGAGTTTGGCAAGTATGGACGTTTACGTTATGGAAAAGGCTTTGCTTGAAAGTATCGTTGACGAATGCAGTGCAAGGGGCGACCGAGATTTCGTAAAGGACGCACTTGTCAAGAAAATGACAGGCCTTAGAATTTACGGATATGAGTATACGGGTTATACTGATAAGATTGATTCACTTAAAGCATATTACAGAAATAATATGAATTTCTTAAATTCGGACATAAGACGTGAATTGTTTAATTCTAAAAATCCTATCTACACAAAGACAAAAGACCAGTCGCCGACTAAATACGGAAGTGACGCATCTGTACAGAACAGCTTTATTTCAGACGGTTGTGTAATTGAGGGTACTGTAATTAACAGTGTACTTTCAAGAGGTGTAAAAGTCGCAAAGGGTGCGGTCATTAAAAATTCAATCATCATGCAGGATTCTGTGATTGAAGAGGACGTTGAACTTAGTCATGTTGTATTTGATAAGGAAGTTGATATAACAAAAGGAAGAAAACTTATAGGACAAGAGAGCTATCCTCTTGCAATATCAAAAGGAACGAAGATTTAATAATAAAGATTTTAATGACAAATATATAATAGAACTGTTCAAAATTTGAGCAGTTCTGTTGAAGTTTTACGGAATTTAAGAATATTTATTGACAAATAATTCTTATAGAGATAAGATTTAAGCATATAGAAAGGAATAATTTGTTATGAAAGTTTTATTTGCTACTTCGGAGGCGGCACCTTTTGTTAAAACAGGAGGTCTTGGTGATGTAGCGGGTTCTTTGCCTGCAGCGCTTAACGAAAAAGGCGTTGACGCAAGAGTGATTTTACCGCTGTACAACTGTATACCGCAAGAATATAAGGACAAGATGAAATATATTGACCATATCTATATCGATATGGCTTGGAGAAAACAGTATGTCGGTGTTTTCGAGTTGGAGTATAACGGCTGTAAGTTCTATTTTATAGACAATGAGTTTTACTTTAACGGCGATAAGCCTTATGACTTTATACACCTTGATTGTGAAAAGTTTATATTCTTTTCAAAGGCTGTATTGTCAATTTTACCGACAATAGATTTCAGACCGGACGTTATTAACTGTAACGACTGGCAGACAGGACCGATACCTGTATTCCTTGATACGTTCCAGGATAATCCGTTCTATCAGGGTATCAAGACTGTTATGACAATTCATAACTTGAAGTTCCAGGGAAGATGGGATTTCAACAAGATTAAGGACGCAATGGGTATAAGCGACTATTACTTTACTTCCGACAAGCTTGAATTCTACAAGGATGCAAACTTGTTAAAGGGCGGTATGGTTTATGCAAACAAGGTTTCTACGGTAAGTTCAACTTACGCAAACGAAATCACAACAGAAGAATACGGAGAGGGACTTCACAATCTTCTTCGTGCAAGACAGAACGACCTTTTGGGTATAGTAAACGGTATTTCTTATATTGACTGGGATCCGAATACAGATCAGTCTATTTATCAAAACTATACAGCAAAAACAGTTCACAAGAAAAAGGCTGAGAACAAGAAAAAGTTGCAGGAAGAATTAGGTCTTGAAGTGAATGCCGATAAGATGATGATTGGTATTGTATCACGTCTTACAGACCAAAAAGGTTTTGACCTTGTAGCTTACAAGATTGAGGAACTTTGCAACGGTGGCTGTCAAGTAGTTGTACTTGGTACAGGTGACGAAAAATATGAAAATCTTTTCAGACATTATGCTTGGAAATATCCTGACAGATTCTCGGCACAAATTTACTTTTCAAATGATATGGCACGTAAAATTTATGCGGCAAGTGACGCATTTTTAATGCCGTCAAGATTTGAACCTTGCGGTTTGTCACAACTTATCAGTATGAGATACGGTACTGTTCCGATTGTTCGTGAAACAGGCGGACTTAAAGACACTGTTATTCCATATAATGAATATACAGGCGAGGGAACCGGTTTCTCATTCGCAAACTACAATGCAGACGAAATGATAAATATTATTTGGTATGCAATGCAGATTTACTATGACAGAAAAGACGAGTGGAAGAAAATCGTTGATAACGGTATGGCAGTAGAT
>NZ_JBKVWU010000116.1:0-1188 GCF_046972485.1 Hominilimicola sp. | reverse complement strand
CTTGTATCAAGAACTTACAGGTATATATGATTTACCTGAAAAGAAAAAGCCTGCCAGAAAGACAGCCGCAAAAACTACAAAGAAACAAGAAAAAAAGGAAACTTTTGAGGACAGTATAAGGGCAGATGCCGAGGCGGCTGCAAAGGCTGCGGCAGACGGTGCAAAAGAGCCTGAAATAGTTGAAGTTAAAAATCCTTTTGAGGAGAAAAAAGCCCCTGCGGCAAAAAAGACAACAACGAAGAAAACAACAACAAGAAAAACAGCGGCTAAGAAAACAACAACTAGAAAAACAACGGCTAAGTCAACAGCAAAGAAAGCGGTAAAAGAAGAACCTGCAAAGGCTGAACCTGTAAAAGCTGAAAAGGCAGAGCCTGCAAAGACGGCAAAAACAGAAAAAACAGAGTCTGCAAAACCTGTAAAAGCCGAAACAACTAAAGCAGAGCCTAAAAAGGCTGAATCGGCTAAGTCGACGGCAAAGACAACGACTAAAGCCGAAACGGTTAAGGAAGGTGCAAAGGCGAAGACAACGGCATCAAAGAAAACGACACAAAAGAAGACTGTAAAATAAACCAATGATAAGAAATCTTCGCAAGAAATAAGAAGAATTTTCAAGGGGTGTAAAATAAATATGGCACAAGCTAAAAGTATGGCACAAAATAAAAACACAAAAACAACAGCAACAACAAAATTGACGGCGTCGGAAGAAGCATTGAAGAAGGAAATTGTAGGTAAGGTAAACAGACATTTCGGTAAAGTTATGGAGGATGCAACTCCTCATATGGTTTATACTGCATGCGCACTTACTGTTCGTGACAGAATTATGGAAAAGTGGGCCGTATCTCATCAGACTGTAAAGAAGATGGGTGCAAAAAAACTTTATTATTTATCATTTGAGTTCCTTATGGGCAGACTTCTTTGCACAAACATTTTAAACCTTATGCAGACTGAAGAATATCAGCACGTTTTAAATGATTTGGGTTACTCACTTCCTGAAATTGCCGAACTTGAAAATGACGCAGGTCTTGGTAACGGCGGTTTGGGACGTCTTGCAGCTTGCTTTATCGACTCACTTACAACATTGGATTTGCCTGCATACGGTTGTACAATCCGTTACGAATACGGCTTATTCAGACAAAAGATTGTTGACGGTTATCAGACAGAACTTCCTGATTCATGGCTTGATAACGG
>NZ_JBKVWU010000115.1:2681-7022 GCF_046972485.1 Hominilimicola sp. | reverse complement strand
AAAACCGACCTCCCAATAGTTAGATTTTTGGTCTAACTTTTGGGGGTCGGTTCACATTTTACCACAGGAGGCTCTTTTTTATTGTCAGTTTTTTGAAATTATGTTCACTTGGGCTTGACACCTTTTTAACTATTTTAGATTAACTGTTACGGCACTGTCAAAATCAAGAGTGTAGTAATCTGTTTTAACAACACCGAGTTTTGTAAATTGCTGTTTTAGAGCGTCTGCTTTTGAACTTTCGGGTATCGGTAATAGTTTACCGTTATCGTCATATGCTTCAAATACATATCTTGCAGTATAGCTGTTAGTTTCGTAATTTACATCGGTGTATAACGTTGAGCTGAATTTATCGCCCGGTTTGGCATTTTCACCGTTGTCATTTTGAAGAACAAACGCAGGATCATATGGAACAAAACCGTCTTTGTAATAATCAATGTCAATTTCACCGTCTGTAATTCTGATACCGGTTACAATCACTTTGCCATAGTCGTTAATTTTGTATTCAATAGGATATGTTCCGACACTGTTAAATATTGTATCGCAATCTTCTGTATTGTATGAGTATTTAACAGGTACGAATTTTAACTGTTTTGTATCCTTGTTTGCTTTAAGAAATTCAAGTGAATTTCGTGAACTTCCGTCACCATTTACACTTAAATCAGAGTTTAAAATATCAAGGCAAGTATCGTTTTCGTCATACAAAGCAAAACTGTCAATATTTGCGATGACATTATCAGGATCACCTGTTGATGGGGTTGAAATCACAAGCTGATTGCCGAATGGTGAAAATACGGCTTTTTCAACAGTAGCGTCGGAATTAGGCAATTTTAAATTTATGTCTTTTGTTATACTACTAATCTTGACTTTTGATTTGTCAATATCGGTTGAAATGTACCATACTGCGTTTTTATCGTTATCGGTTATACCGTCATATTGGCCGTTAAACAATTTGGTAAATGCGACAGGGTAATTTTCTTCGGAAGTATCTGCTTTTGATATAAATGCAAACAATTCAAGATTGAATTTATTCGGAATATTATATCCTGACACATTGTATTTTTTCGCACATTTATATGTATGTTGGTCGACAAAATATCCGTTTTCGTGATTGTTGTTGCTTACGCCTGTAAGCTTGCCATTTATAACACATTGAATATCTGCCGAAACATTTAAACTGTTGCTCCAAATAGGTGCGTTATTGTCAGAGTTATTGTAAAAAGGCTCATTTTCAGAAGTAACTGTATAAAATACATGAACAAAGTTATCATCAGCGGCTACGTTGTCGAGAGTAAGTGTGTAACCATCCTTTGATATGCTTTTTCCGATTGAGTCGTTAAAATTTGCAAGCTGTTCAAGGCTTGTCATTTCGACAGCATTGTCATTTTGAAAATATGATATAATTTCGCCGATTTTACCGCTGATTGAATCAGCCGCAAATGCGGTTGTAACCGCAAGTGCGCATATAACGGCGGCGATTGATGTTATTTTTAAATATTTTCTTTTCATATAAATCTTCCTTTCTTCAGGAGAAACATTGATTTTGTTGTTTACATTTTTCAGAATAATATCCGTACTCGGCATATTATGAGTATCTGAAATATCTAATTCTTTTTGTAATTTAGCTAAACGTTTATTCATCATTAGCCCTCCTTTTTATAATAGTGTTTTTTAATTTTTGTTTACCGCGATACAGTTTTGTTTTGACTGTCGACAGGGAAATATTCATTGCTTTTGAAATTGTTTTGATTTTTTCGTTGTAGTAATAATACCTGAAAAATATTTCACTGTCAGGCTCGCCGAGTGATGTAATCAGTTCGGTTAAAAGTTGACTGTTTTCTGCTTTTATTATATTGTCTTGAGGTGTTAAATCGCTTGATATAATTTGCTCATTCAGAACTTCATTTGAATGATATTTGCGAAGTTTATTCTTTGATGTGTTTCTGGCGATAGTTGCTAAATATGAACGCATATTGCCTTTGGTTTCATCAATGTTTAAAGAGCTTTGCCATAAAAGAAAAAATGTATCGGAAACGATTTCTTCCATATCTTCTTTTGACAATTTACAGCCGACTGTATTATAAACAATCACGCTTACATACGGCGTGTATATTTTTATAATGTCGTCTAAGCTGTTACGATTTCGCTTTTTTAGATTATGTAAAAGTTTTTGTTCATCAATCAAATTATAAGCCTCCTCTCGTTGTAAAAAATAGCACTATTTTTTGATGTGTACGCTATTATATACACAGAAAATATATAAAAAGTTTCAATATTATAAAAATTTATTTTACTGTATCATATTATGCAGGTGAAAAACAAGCAAAACATATGGCAAAATGCAAAGTAACGTGATATAATTAAATAAAAAAATAGGAGAATTAATATGGACAAACAAGAAATTTTCCCTGACGGAACTGTTATAGATAAGTGGTTTTACGATATAAATATACCCGAATTAAGTGATTTGGGTAAGCAATATGTATTAACCGATAACAATGTCCTTGATGACGGCAAGATACATACGAAAGAAATACAGAATTTGATTGACAGAGCATATGAAAACGGCGGCGGAGTGATTGTAGTTCCGAAAGGAACATATCTTACGGGTGCGTTGTTTTTCAAACAAGGAGTAAATCTTTATATTGAGGACGGCGGAGTGTTAAAGGGCAGTGATGATATTTACGATTATCCGATAATGCAAACTCGTATGGAGGGTGAAACGTGTCCGTATTTTTCTGCGTTGATTAATGCAGATAATGTTGACGGTTTTAAAATGTGCGGAAAAGGTACAATAGACGGAAATGGTTTGAAATCGTGGAGATCGTTTTGGCTGAGACGTGAATGGAATCCCAACTGTACCAACAAGGACGAGCAGCGTCCAAGACTTGTTTACATATCAAACAGCAGTAATGTCACAATAGCCGATTTGCACTTGCAAAATTCGCACTATTGGACTACTCATATATACAAATGTCATCACGTCAAGTATATAAACTGCAATATATTTTCACCGGCAAAGCCGATTAAAGCACCGAGTACAGACGCTGTTGATATAGACGTGTGTACAGATGTTTTGGTTAAAAATTGTTATCTTGAAGTTAATGATGATTCGGTGGTGCTGAAAGGCGGAAAAGGTCCTTGGGCGGATAAATTATCCGAAAACGGCTCTAACGAACGTATTTTAATTGAAGATTGTACATACGGTTTCTGTCACGGTTGCCTAACTTGCGGTTCGGAATCTGTACATAATAAAAATATAATTTTAAGAAGAATAAATATTAAAGAGGGTAAAAATTTGTTGTGGCTGAAAATGCGTCCCGATACACCTCAGCATTATGAATATATCAGTGTTGAAGATATAAAAGGTAAAATTGACAGCTTTATCAACATAAACCCTTGGACGCAGTTTTACGATTTGAAAGACAGTGAAGATGTGCCGCTTTCTTATGCGGATAATGTTGTAATGAAAAATTGCGAATGTGAGTGTAATACGTTTTTCGATGTCAAGACAGATGAAAGTCAATATATATTGTCAGATTTTACTTTTGAAAATTTAAAGATTAACGCAAAAGTAAACGGATTTAACGAAAATGCAATACAAAATGTGAAAATTAAAAATATAGATATTCAAAAACTTCCGTAACGTTGTGTTATAGAAGTTTTTCTGTTGTATCAGAAATAATTTTGTGGTATAATAAATCCCGATGTGTAAATCAAAGGCAAAAACAATGGATGGATACACAACGGATAAAGAAAATTTACATATATTCAGAGGAGAATTGGCACTTGCGTTGGCGGTTATAATCAACAGTTTCGGCGTTGTACTTATGTTATATTCAGGTGCGGGAATTTCGGCTATATCGAGTGTTCCGTATGCGTTTTCGGAGGTTATTCCGAAAGTATCGCTCGGAACGTGGACATATATTTTTCAAGGATTGCTTGTTTTGAGTTTAATGATACTTAGGAAAAAGTTTGTTCCGCAATATTTGTTCAGCTTTGTGTTGGGCTTTATATTCAGTGAATTGCTTGATGTACATAAAATGTGGATAGACATTTTACCGACCGATTTGGGTTGGTGCGTGTTATACTTTGTCGTAAGTTATTTCTTGCTTTGCATAGGCATAGCATTATCAAACAGATGTAAATTACCGATAATACCGACAGACCTTTTCCCGAGAGAGTTATCGGAGATTATAAACGTTTCATAT
This sequence comes from Hominilimicola sp., assembly GCF_046972485.1. NCBI lineage: Bacteria > Bacillati > Bacillota > Clostridia > Eubacteriales > Oscillospiraceae > Hominilimicola > Hominilimicola sp. The sequence continues at coordinate 2,814 of NZ_JBKVWU010000115.1, read as the reverse complement.
TCAAAAGTCAAAATAATTTTTGACGTAACGTGTTTGGCAGTAACTGCCGGTATGACGTTTATATTTCTCGGACGTCTTGACGGATTAGGAATAGGAACTGTCCTTGCGGCGTTTACTATGGGTAAAACGGTCG
>NZ_JBKVWU010000115.1:0-2671 GCF_046972485.1 Hominilimicola sp. | reverse complement strand
GGCAATATGATGGATAAAAAGTTCAGATTTGTTTCGTTTTTATCTAAATAAATTATAAATAAGAACGCATATCAACGGTAAGTTCTTCTTCAATATTGATAAGTTTTTTAGCAATATCTTTTGACTTTTCATCGGCGGCTTTGTACTTGTTAAGATATTTGTGCAATGTTTTAACACCCATATTACAGCCGTCGGTGATAAGGTCGGCAATCGTATTATCCGAAGAATCGGCAGAAATTTTTATATTCGTTTTAAACCACGACATACCTTTAGCCATAGGATTAGGATCTTTGCCGTCGTCGTGGTATTTGTCAAGAAGTATTTGAATTTCATCTTGAAGTTGTTGGTGGTCTGATTTTGCTTTTTCAAGCATTTGCTTGAAATTACCGTTGTTTACATCACCGAGAACTTCTTCTATTGAATACACGCCCATTTTTATACCGGCGTCACATTCTCTTAAAAGTTTTACAGTATCTTGTTCTATCATAATATCACTCCTTTTGTGTATAGTAATAACCTTAAAAATGTATTTTATTCGGTAAATTGAGATATGATACATATATATTTTGGTAATATATCAAAATAATTTTAACTATGATGTTGAAATCGGTATATTTTTGATATATAATGTATTATTGGTAAAATATACGACTTGGAGGAAACATTCTATTATGAAAAAAATAATCTCGTTAATATCGGCATCAGTGATTTGTGCGTCGGTGTCTGCACCTGTTATGGCGGCAGGCTGGCAGAAACAGTATCCGTGGGCAAAGGAAAGCGTTGAATATTGTTTGGAAAACAATATAATTTCGGGTGACGAAACAGGTGACCTTATGCTCGGCGGAAATCTTACAAGAGAACAAATGGCGAAAATATTTACAGATACATTTAATTTACAATCGAATTCAGCAGTTCGATTTAATGATGTGGAAAAAAATAAGTGGTCATATAAATATGTACAGGCATTTCAAGATTATATGCCGAAAAAAGGCTCGTCATTTAACGGCGGTGAATATGTAACGCGTGAAGAATTTGCGGCGTCATTGGTAAAAGCAAGCGGTCAAAAGGCAGCTGACAGTTATACAATCACAAATTACAGCTTTAAAGACGCTCAAAGCGTTGATGACGCATATAAAAATTTGCTTGAAACCGCGGTAACAAATTTGTATATGCTTGGTGACAGTGGTAATATACGTCCGAAAGATTTGCTTACAAGAGCGGAGGCTTGTACGTTCCTTTACAGAGTGGTAAATCCTGCGGCAGACAAAACTTCAATCACAGGTAACGCACAGGTAACAGTTGAACAGGCACAGGCTTGGGCAAAGGCAAAAGGGGCACACCAAAGATTTATTGATATAGCACCGATTTATTGGTATTACGGAGAAGTTTTCGGAATCAGACCGGAAGTGATGTATGCGCAAGCCGGCAAAGAAACAGCATACGGAAATTACGGCGGCGCTGTATTGCCTGAAATGAATAACTGGGCAGGCATAAAAATTAAAAAACCGACAGGTGACAAAACAGAGGATCACGAAACTTTTGCAACACCTGAAGACGGTGTAAGAGCACATTATAATCATATGGCTGCGTATGTCGGACTTGCACCCGTAGGAGAGCCGCACGACAGATATTATGTTGTAAAGAGTATAGCTTGGGCAGGTACGGTAAAGTATGTCGAGCAACTTGGCGGACGTTGGTGTCCTGATATTAATTACGGATATGACATAATGACAATGGTTGAAAATATGTTGAAATACTAAAATACAAGGAGTAATTTATGATACTGCTTAATGGAAATAATATAAAGAAAATGTTTCTTGATGAAACGCTTTTTGACAGTGTATCGTTTAATGTTGACAGTAACGATAAAATCGGTTTTATCGGTGTAAACGGTGCGGGAAAATCAACCCTTTTTAAGATAATCACAGGTGATATGGATTATGATGAGGGTGAAATTTTTAAGAATAAAGGCTTGCGTGTCGGTTACCTTGATCAGTATTCCGTAAACGGCAGTGAAAAGAGTATATGGGAAGAAACTCTTACTGTGTTTGCCGATGTAATCGAAATGGAAAATCAGCTTGATGAAATTCGTTTCGATATAGAAAATAATAACGGCAATATTGACGAACTTGTAAAACGTCAAACTTCCTTACAGGAAGCATTTGCCGAACGTGACGGATTTTATTATAAATCAAAAGTTAAAAGCACACTTACGGGACTGGGCTTTTCGGAAGATGAATTTGACTTGTGCGTTGACAAATTGTCCGGCGGTCAAAAAACGCGTGTCGCACTCGGTAAAATTCTTTTGTCCGATGCAAATTTGTTGCTTTTGGACGAGCCGACAAACCATCTTGATATAGAGTCGGTTGAATGGCTTGAGGATTTCCTAAGAAACTATAGCGGTGCATTTATTGTAATATCGCACGACAGATATTTTCTTGACAGAGTTACGAACAAGACATTTGAACTTGAAAACGGTCGTTTCCGTTCGTATAACGGAAATTACAGTGCATATATGGCACAAAGGGAGATTGACAAAAAGACCGAACAGAGAAATTATGATAACACAATGCGTGAAATTCAGCGTCTTGAAAATGTTGTTGAGCAACAAAGACGTTGGGGCAGAGAGAAAAATATTAAAACCGCCGAAAGCAAAATGAAAGTTATCGAA
>NZ_JBKVWU010000114.1:0-7145 GCF_046972485.1 Hominilimicola sp. | reverse complement strand
GAAATGACGCATATTGCCATAGCGGATAACAGTGCTTTTGAGGAGGACGATTTTTAAATTAATCGCAGTGAAATATCGTATACGGTAAACACGCTTGGATATTTAAAAGAAAAATATCCGAATAACGATTTGTTTTTTATAATCGGTGAAGATTCGCTTAATGATTTTGATAAGTGGTACAAGCCCGATAAAATACTTGAAATGTGTTCGCTGCTTGTATTTCCGAGAAAATCGCTAAAGTCGCTTACGGAAACGATAAAGGCCGTAAAAGAAAAAATGAACGGTCGGATATTTCCTATATCAGCACCCGTTTTTAGAATATCTTCAACGGATATAAGAAACAGAGTGAAAAACGGTCAGACGGTAAGATATATGCTGCCTGAAAATGTTAGAGATTATATAAATAAGTATCATCTTTATAAGGAAAACGAAAATGATAGATAATTACAAGAATAAATTAAAGAGTATGCTAAGCGAAAAACGATATAAGCACAGCCTTGGAGTGTGTGACGAAGCGGTAAAGCTTGCCGAAAAGTACGGTGCAGATACCGAAAAAGCATACAAAGCCGGAATTTTGCACGATTGTGCAAAGGGTTATGACACAGACGAACAGATAAAACTTTGTCAAAAGTACGGTGTTGTGCTTGATGATATAACGCTTGCGTGTAAGCCTGTCATTCATGCACCGCTCGGTGCAAAAATTGCAAAGGCTGAGTATGGAGTGAACGACAAAGACGTGCTTGACGCGATAATGTGCCACACGGTCGCAAAGGAAAATATGTCGCTTTTGGATAAAATAATCTATATTGCGGATATGATTGAGCCTATGCGTGATTTTGACGGAGTGGAGGAGCTTAGGAAAGCGGCGTACGAAAATATTGAAATGGCATTTATTCTTGGACTTAAACAAAGCATTATATTTAACGCACAGAAAAATAAAATAATACACCCCAATACATTATCGGCATGGAATTATATGCTGATGAACGGAAAACAAAAGGAGGGACACTAAATGACTAAGGTTGAAATTATTCAAAAGGCACTTGAAGATAAGAAAGCGACAAATATAGAAGTGCTTGACGTTGCAGAGCAGACATCACTTGCGGATTACTTCGTTGTTGCGTCTTGTCAGTCAACGGTACAGGTAAGAGCGTGTGTTGATGAAATTGAAGAAAAGCTTGAAGAGGCAGGCTTTGAGATAAATCATAAAGAGGGTTACAGAGGCGGCAGCTGGATTTTGGTTGACTGCGGCGACGTAATCGTTCACGTTATGCAGCACGAAATGCGTGAATTTTATGCTATTGAACGTCTTTGGGACGACGTCGGTAACGTAGACGAATCAGAAGAAGAATAAATTTTAAAGGAGCAAATATACAAATGGAGAGTTACAACTTTAAAGCTATTGAAAAAAAATGGCAGGATAAGTGGGAAGAAACAGGTGCATTCCACGCTGAAACAAACAGCAAAAAGCCTAAGTATTATACAATGATAGAGTTCCCGTATCCGTCAGGTGCGGGCTTGCACGTAGGACACCCGAGAAGTTATACGGCACTTGATATTATCGCAAGAAAGCGTCGTATGGAGGGCTACAACGTACTTTATCCGATAGGCTGGGACGCATTCGGTCTTCCTACTGAAAACTTTGCTATTAAAAACAAGGTACACCCGAAAATCGTAACGGCAAAGAATATTGCTAACTTTACACGTCAGCTTAAAATGCTTGGTTTCTCATTCGACTGGTCAAGAGAAATCAACACAACCGATCCGAGCTATTATAAATGGACACAGTGGATATTCTTACAGCTTTTTAAGCACGGACTTGCATATAAGCAGGAAATGCCGATTAACTGGTGTACCGGCTGTAAAGTAGGACTTTCAAATGAAGAAGTTGTAAACGGTGTTTGCGAAAGATGCGGAAGTGAAGTTGTTCAAAAGAGAAAGAGCCAATGGATGCTTAAAATCACCGAGTACGCACAACGTCTTATCGATGACCTTGACGATGTAAATTATCTTGAAAAGATTAAAACACAGCAGAAAAACTGGATAGGCAGAAGTGAGGGCGCAGAGGTTAAGTTTAAACTTTCAACAGGCGATGAAATGATTGTTTACACAACGCGTGCAGATACACTTTTCGGTGCAACTTATACAGTTATGTCACCTGAACATCCGCTTATCGAAAAGATGAAAGATTCAATTACAAATTATGACGAAGTGCTTGCATATAAGACAGAGGCGGCAAAGAAGTCTGAATTTGAAAGAACAGAGCTTGCAAAGGAAAAGACAGGTGTTAAACTTGAGGGAATTTATGCGGTAAATCCTGCAAACGGTGCAAAACTTCCTGTATTTATTTCTGACTATGTACTTGTAACTTACGGTACAGGTGCAATTATGGCAGTTCCTGCACACGACAGCCGTGACTGGGATTTCGCAAAGAAATTTAATCTTCCTATTATTGAAGTTGTTTCAGGCGGTAAGAACGTACAAGAAGAGGCTTATACAGATGTATACAAGGGTAATATGGTAAATTCCGAGTTCCTAAACGGTCTTCCAGTAAAAGAGGCTATTCCTACAATGATTGAATGGCTTGAAAAGCAAGGTCTTGGAAAGAGAAAAGTAAACTTCAAACTTCGTGACTGGGTATTTTCACGTCAACGTTATTGGGGTGAACCTATTCCTCTTGTACATTGTGATAAGTGCGGTTGGGTGCCTATTCCTGAAAGTGAACTTCCTTTGGAACTTCCTGAAATTGAAACATTTGAACCGGGTGAAAACGGTGAATCACCGCTTGCAAAAGCATATGATTGGATTGAAACAACTTGTCCGTGCTGCGGCGGTAAGGCACAAAGAGAAACAGATACAATGCCGCAGTGGGCTGGTTCAAGCTGGTATTTCCTAAGATATATGGATCCGCATAATGACGAGGCACTTGCGTCAAAAGAGGCATTGGAATATTGGTCACCTGTCGATTGGTATAACGGCGGTATGGAACATACAACACTTCACCTTTTGTATTCACGTTTCTGGCATAAGTTCCTATATGATATAGGCGTAGTTCCTACAAAAGAACCGTATATGAAACGTACTTCACACGGTATGATTCTTGGTGAGAACAATGAAAAGATGTCTAAGTCAAGAGGTAATGTTGTAAATCCTGATGAAGTTGTAGAAGAATTCGGTGCGGACGCATTCAGAACATATGAAATGTTCATCGGTGCATTCGATCAGTCAACTCCATGGTCACAGCAAGGTTTGAAAGGTTGTTATAAGTTCCTTGAAAGAGTATGGAACTTGCAGTCAATCGTAAATGACGAAGAAGGTTACAGTGCTGACCTTGAAAAGAATATAAATAAGGCTATAAAGAAAGTCGGCGAGGACTTCGAGAGAATGAAGTTCAATACGGCTATTGCAACTATGATGAGTCTTGTAAATGATTTTTCAAAGAAAGGCAGTGTAACAAAGGGCGAATATAAGACGCTTATTACACTTCTAAACCCTGTTGCGCCTCATATGACAGAAGAATTGTGGCTGACTTACGGTAACGGCGAACTTCTTTCACTTCAGCCATGGCCGAAATATGACGAGGGCAAGACTGTTGATGATGAAATTGAAATCGTTGTACAGATTAACGGTAAAATTAAGGATAAACTTATGATTCCGGCAGGTCTTGATAAGGACGGCACACAAGAGGCTGCAATGAATACTGAAAAGATAAAAGGACTTATCGAGGGTAAGAACGTTGTCAAGGTGATTGCAGTACCGGGTAAACTTGTTAATATAGTTGTGAAATAACAGATAAAGCAGACTTCGAGAAATTAGTTCGGAGTTTGAGAAAATGAACTCGTTGGCGTACGTTTGTACGTTAGAGTTTATTTCCTCAAAAAGTGCACAGGCAAGCCGTATATCAATGATAGGCTTGCCTGTTATTTGTTATAATTGCAAATTAGTTTTTATAGTATAATATTTTGCACGTTCCGGACAATTTATCGACAGTCTGAAAGGGTGTTGCGGTGCAACACTCTCTTTTAAATTAAATCAGAGGTGATTAGATTAAATGGATAGTTTAATTTACAGTCTTAATGCGACACTTCCCGTATTCCTTGTTATAGTGGTCGGATACGTTCTGAAACAGATAGGAATTCTAAATGACGGATTTGTTAAGACGGCGAATAAGTTTAACTTTGTTGTGACGTTGCCGGTGCTGTTGTTCGTTGACTTGTCAACTACCGATATAATCGGCGATTTTGATATTACATATGTTTTGTATTGTGCATTTGTTACGACAGTGGCATTTTTCGGATTGTGGATTGCGGCAAAGTTTTTGATTAAAGATAAAAAGATAGTGGGTGAGTTTGTACAAGCCGGTTATCGTAGCAGTGCGGCGATATTGGGTGTTGCGTTTATTCAAAATATATACGGCGACAGCGGAATGGCGCCTGTTATGATTATCGGCTGTGTACCGCTTTTCAATATATTTGCGGTGCTTGTTTTGACTTTTGAGGGGGAAAAGGACGGCGGTGGCAAAGGCAATATTATAAATTCACTTATTAATATTGTTAAAAATCCTATTATAATAGGTATTGTTTTAGGTGTTGCGGCGTCACTTTTGAAAATTGATTTTCCCGAAATAATCGATAAAACATTAGCATCGCTTGCAAAAATGGCATCACCGCTTGCACTTATAACAATCGGTGCGGGCTTTGAGGGACGAAAAGCGATAGCGAAAATTAAGCCGACAATAGCGGCAACTATGATTAAACTCGTTGTCCTGCCGGCGGTATTTTTGCCGATAGCAATAAAGCTCGGTTTCCGTGACCAAGCACTTGTTGCACTTATTATAATGCTTGGCTCACCGACAACTCCGTCAAGCTATATTATGGCTAAAAATATGGGGCACGAGGGTGTGCTTACATCAAGCGTGGTCGTTGCAACGACGCTTATGTCGTCATTGTGCCTTACGTTTTGGATTTTTGTTGCGAGGTACTTCGGATATATAATATAAAGAGAACGGCAGGCGACAACTTGTCGCCTGCACAAAAATCACATCTTACGATGTAACTTTTGAGTATTTTCAAAGAAAAAATCATAAAGTTCCTTCAAAGTCGAAACTTTAGATTTTAAGCCATTTCTGCCGCACAGGTCGCCAGAAATGATTTTCAATGAGGTTAGCACCTCAAACATCCTAAAATAAAGTAGACAAAACCATTATGGTTTTGTCTGCAATTTGAGATGGCTACATATTCGTAGCCATTTTTTTATTAACAAAATATTCATAAATAAAATTCTTCCTTTAAGGTTTATTTAAGAAACTAAATGTATAATGAAATCAACATAAAGGAAAGGGGTAATAAGAATGAATATCGGATTAAAGAAAAAGATAATAAGTATAGCAGCAGTAGTTGCAATTACCGCAACAATCGGCAACGGATGTGTTTTGGCAAAGAGCAATGATATTACGGTTACATATGACGGTGAAAATATCAGCTTTGACGTTCAGCCTGAAATCGTAGATGACAGAGTAATGGTTCCTATGCGTACCATATTTGAAACATTCGGTGCAAAGGTTAAATGGGACAGCGACACGCAGACGATAACAGCAAAGAAAAAGTCAAAGACTATACAAATGACTATCGGCAGCAGTGATATGACTAAGAATGACGAAACATATTCATTTGATGTTTCACCTATAATTGAGGACGGAAGAACACTTGTTCCGATTCGTGCAATAAGCGATATGCTCGGACTTGATGTTGAGTGGAACGAAAAGAACAACACAGTTACAATAACCACTCCGCAAGATGATGAGGACGAGTCTTGGAAAAACAACACAGGAACGGTTGATCTTGACAATGTTGAAGTTACAGGTGACGGTATAAGCGTATCGGATAACATTATAACAATTTCAAAGGGCGGTGACTTTGAAGTCACAGGCACACTTGATGGCGGCCAAATTGTTATTGACACCGAAGAAAAAGTTAAACTTCGTTTGTCGGGTATGAGTCTTACAAATAAAAACGGCTCGGCTGTATATGTAAAGAATGCCGACAAGGCTTATATCACTTTGACGGACAATACCGAAAATACTTTAACGGACGGAGAAAATTACACAAGCGGTGATGAAAATGAAAAAGGCTGTATAACATCAAGAGATAATCTTGAAATTAAGGGCAGTGGCTCACTTACAGTAAACGGAAATTATAATCACGGTATTTTCAGCAGTAACAGCATTGAAATCGGTAACGGAAATGTTACCGTAAATGCAAAAAATGACGGTATTCATGCAAATGACACGCTTGCGATAAGCGGAGGTACTGTAAATGTTACTGCAGAGGGTGACGGACTTCAAGCAGAAGAAATACTTGATATATCGGACGGTGAAGTGAATGTTACGACAACAGGCGAGGTTAAGGCAAGTACATCTAATGACTTCGGCGGTCGAGGTGAAATGAAAGATTCGTCACAAATGACAGATGATGAAATTCAATCAATGCGTGAACAAATGAATAATAATCAATTTACGCAAACAGAAGAAAGTGACGACAGTGAAGATACTTCAAGCAAAGGTATAAAAGCGGATTGGATGTTTGATATATCGGGCGGTGAAGTTACAGTTGATTCGACAGACCATGCTATTCATTGCACGTCTGATATAAATATTACGGGTGGTACACTTAATTTATCGTCGGAGAGAAAAAAAGGTATATCAGGTCATGGTGATGTAACGATTGATGATGGTGATATAACGATAACAAAATCAACCGAGGGTATTGAAAGTAAGAAGATTTTGACGATAAACGGCGGTAATATTGACATAACTGCAAGTGATGACGGATTTAATTCAGGCGGTACAGGTGCAAATCAAAACGGCGGTTTCGGCGGCGGTACTAATATGCAAGGCGGTCAGCAGGGCGGCAGAGGTCAAATTGGCAGACGAAACAGTAACGGACAGGGCGGTAATCAAATGACACCGCCGGAAATGCCAAGCGACCAAAACGGCGGACAAATGACACCGCCGGAAATGTCAAACGGACAGGACGGTAATCAAATGACACCGCCGGATATGTCAAGCGACCAAAACGGCGGACAAATGACACCTCCGAATATGCAACAGGCCGAGGGTAATGAACAGGACAGTGAACATCATATCC
>NZ_JBKVWU010000113.1:0-7279 GCF_046972485.1 Hominilimicola sp. | reverse complement strand
ATATTGTTATGATGGGTATAGGCGAGCCGCTTGACAATTTCGATAATGTCATAAAGTTTTTGCACAATGTAAACCATGAAAAAGGACTTAACATAGGATACAGACACATTTCACTGTCAACCTGCGGTGTTGTGCCGGGGATATACGCGTTGGCAAAGGAAAAACTTCCTATAACGTTGACAATATCTCTGCACGCACCTAACAATGAAATTCGTGACAGTATAATGCCTGTAAATCATAAATACGATATTGAAGAATTATTGACGGCTTGCAAAGAATATGTAAAGACGACAAACAGACGTATCAGTTTTGAATATTCTCTTATTCACGGTGTAAATGACAGTATGGCAAATGCAGAAGAACTGGCAAATCTTGTCCGTGATCTGCACGGGCATATAAATCTTATACCTGTAAATAAAGTTGAAGAAAGAAATTTTGAAAAAGGAAGTAATGACGATATAAGAGCGTTCCAAGAAAAATTGACACATCTTGGTATAAATGCGACAGTAAGACGTGAACTCGGCTCAGATATATCAGCTTCCTGTGGACAACTGAGAAAAAAAGTGATATAATATCAAAAACTATAATTCTTTAGTGAAATGAGGTGATTTTCAAAATGCAGTTTGGTGCGGTTACCGATATAGGAATGCACAGAAAAATTAATGAGGACAATTATTACGTAAATGAAAGCGACACGTTCCCTTACGCAGTTGTTGCGGACGGAATGGGCGGTCATCAAGCCGGTGAAGTCGCAAGTATGATGGTTGTCGATATTATAGAAAACCACTTAGAAAAAAATCTTGATACCGAACTCGACTATGTAGAGGCAGGAGAAGTTATACGTCAGGCGTTTATATCGGCGAACAGTATCATATACAATTATGCAAAGAATCATTATAAAGTAATGGGAATGGGAACAACGGCGACGCTTGCAATGATTTATCAAAACAAAATTATTACGGCACACGTCGGAGATTCACGAGCCTATATGATAGGTGACGAAATCAAACAGATAACAAAAGACCATTCCTATGTACAGGAACTTGTATCAAGAGGTGAAATAAGTCCCGAAATGGCAAAAAATCACCCTAAAAAGAACTACATAACGCGTGCTATGGGTGCAGAGGACACCGTAAAAGTAGATATTTCGATTAAACCTTATAACGGTGAAACTCTTGTGCTATGCTCTGACGGCCTTACAAATTTCGTAGAGGACGATGAAATCAGAACATATATTAAAAATAAAAGCAACCTTCAGAAAAGTGCGGAAGAACTTGTAGCACTTGCAAATGAACGAGGCGGCGGAGATAATATTACCATTGTGGCTTTGGAAAGGGAGAAATGTGATAATGAACAGTGATAATTTAGTTGGAATAACACTTGGAAATAGATATGATATGCTTGAAAAAATCGGTACGGGCGGTATGGCTACCGTTTACAAGGCGAAAGATACGCTTTTAAACCGATATGTTGCGATAAAAATACTTCGTGATTCACTTGAGGGTGAAGAACAAGTTGTTTCAAACTTTATAAAAGAGGCTCAGTCATCGGCAAGTTTGGTACACAATAATATTGTGTCTGTTTATGATGTCGGCGAAGAGGGCGGTCTTAATTATATGGTTATGGAATACGTCGACGGCATTACACTTAAAGAATACATAAAGCAAAAGGGCGCACTTCCTTGGCAGGAGGCGTGCGACTTTGCTATTCAGATAGGACAAGGTATAAGTGAGGCACATTCGATTAATATAATACATCGTGATATTAAGCCTCAAAATATACTTATGACAAAGGACAAGACTTTAAAAGTAACGGACTTCGGTATTGCCAGAGCTGTTGCGGGAGAAACTACCGTTGTCGGCGGAAGTGCTTTGGGATCGGTGCATTATATTTCACCTGAACAGGCAAGAGGAGGATTTACTGACGCAAGAAGTGATATATATTCACTCGGTATTGTGCTTTACGAAATGCTTACCGGAAAAGTTCCGTTTGACGGTGATACACCTGTAAGCGTTGCACTTATGCACCTTGAAAAAGAACCGGTAAACGTTAAATGCGTAAATCTTGATATACCGACTGATTTGGCGTATGTTACAATGAAAGCAATTTCAAAAGAACAAAGTAACAGATACCAAAATGTACAGGAATTTGTTGACGATCTTCATGCTGTACTTGCAGACGAGCCACTTCCGAGCCGTGATGATGTATATGAAGAAGTCGTACCGCATGAAGATTATGCGTATGACGATGAAAGCGATTTTGACGATAATCTTGATGTACCGGAAACGGTAGAGGAGGAAGAACCTTATGAAGAAGAACTTCCGGCAAGAGGTCGTACAAAACGTAAAAAAGTTGTGAAGAAAAAGAATAAAAAGCAAAAAAAAGAGGATAGAATTGCGGTTGTTCTTGCAATTTCAACGGCGGCAGTTATTTTACTTATAGTTCTTGGAGCATTTTTCTTTATAAATATGCGTAAAGAGGCGATTGTGCCTGACCTTAAAAATATGACTATTGAACAGGCAACTGCGGAAATTGAAAAAGCAGGACTTCATTTGGCTGATGAAATCGAATATTCGCTTTCGGATACGGTTGCGGAAAATTGCGTAATTTCACAAGACCCTACAGCTAAAAAGGTTGTGGCAAAAAATTCTGATGTAAAACTTATAGTTTCAATAGGTTCATCGGGCGGTGATATTGTAGCGCCTGATGTTACCGGAAAACAGTTTGATGAGGCTATTGCGGAAATACTTGAACTTGAACTTAACTATACGGTTGTTGAAGACGAATCAGATGACGTACCGTCAGGATATGTAATTCGTCAGACACCATTGGGCGGAACAAAACTTAACAAAGACGATATTATAAATATCCACGTCAGCAAAGGTAAGGGAGGAAGCAGTGCGCAAGCTACTCCTGCGACTGAAAGAGTATCTGTTCCGAGCATAATCGGTTTGGGCAGAGAACAGGCGGAGGCAACACTTAAAGCAAACGGCTTAAATCTCGGTAACGTTTCAAGAAAAGCGTCTTCGGCACAAGAGGGAACTGTTATTTCACAAAGCCCTGAACTTGGCAAGACTGCAAATAAAGGCTCATATGTAAGCATTGTACTTTCAAAGGGTGAAGAAACACAGACAGACCAATCAAATCAACAAGCGGAACAAAAGAATTCATCACAGACAAACAGTGAACAAAACAATGCAAGCACAAACCAAAACAGTTCAAGCAATTCAAATACATCAAGCAACGATAATTCAAGTTCAAACACATCCGACAGTTCAAACAGTGATTCGGGTTCATCAAACCAAACATCAACAAGAACTTTCACTGTAAAAATTCCGGACACTGCAGATGATTCGGTTGATGTTGAAATTGTAGCAAACGGAAAAACAGTTCATAATGCAGTTCACTCAAAGGACGAAGGCACTGTATCGGTTGAAATTACAGGCTCTGGAACTGCGGAAGTTCAGGCTTATATAGACGGAAGTAAGGTAAGTGACAGAACAATAAACTTTAATTAGAGGTAATTATGGTTGGAACTATAATGAAGGGTATTGGAGGCTTTTACTATGTAAAGGCCTCTGATAGCATATACGAATGTAAAGCAAGGGGAATTTTTCGCAAGGAAAAGATAACACCTATGATTGGCGATAAGGTGAATATTGAAACGGACGGCGAAAAAGGCAGTATTATTGAAATAATGCCGAGAAAATCGTCGCTTATAAGACCGCCGGTTGCAAATGTTGATACAATGATGCTTGTCGTTGCGGCGGCGTCACCGGAGCCGAATTTGTTTTTGATAGATAAAATGCTTATAAATGCGGAGATTAATAATATAACTCCTGTTATTTGCATTAATAAAACAGATATAAAAAAACGTGAGGATATAGAAGAAATATATTCAAAAGCCAAATATAAAATATTTTCTGTAAGTGCCGAAAGACAAGACGGCACGGATTTGCTTATGGATTATTTGAAGGATAAGACGACTGCATTTACGGGACTTTCGGGAGTTGGTAAGTCGAGTCTTTTGAGTATTATCACAAACGGAGAGCTTGAAACGGGAAGTATTTCCGAAAAAATAAGCCGCGGAAAACATACGACGCGTCACGTTGAATTGTTTGAACTTGAAAGCGGAGGTTTTGTACTTGATACACCCGGTTTCAGTTCACTTGAAATTGAAAATATAAAGGCTGACGATTTGTGGCAGTATTTTCCCGAAATGGCGGACTCTCAAAATAAATGCCGTTTCAGAGGATGCTCACATATAAACGAGCCTGATTGCTATATAAAAGAAAAGCTTAAAAACGGAGAAATGGCTCAGTCACGATACGACAGCTATACTCAAATATACAATAAACTAAAATCAGTAAAGGAATGGGAAAAGAAATGATATTATCACCGTCTATATTGTCGGCAGATTTCGGTATACTTGCCGAGCAGGTAAAAAGGGCAGAGAACGCAGGAGCACAGTGGTTGCATATTGATGTTATGGACGGACATTTTGTTCCGAATATGACTTTTGCAATGCCTGTTATAAAGTCATTACGCAAGTATACAGATATGTTTTTTGATGTACATCTTATGATAGATAAGCCGGAAAGATATATTGATGAATTTATCAATGCCGGTGCGGACGGTGTTACTTTTCATATCGAGGCAACCGATAAGCCGAAAGAATGTATTGAAATGATACAGAAGAGAGGTAAAAAAGCGGCGATTTCGATTAATCCGAAAACACCTGTATCGGCGATTGAAAAGTACCTTGATAAAGTCGATATGGTGCTTGTTATGAGCGTTGAGCCGGGTTACGGCGGTCAGAAATATATTGAAAGCGTTAATGAAAAGATTGCGTATATTCGTGAAAAAATGGGCAGTGACTTTGATATTGAAGTTGACGGCGGAATTAATGCAAACAATATTGACAATGCGATTAATGCAGGCGCAAATATAATTGTTGCGGGAACGGCTGTGTTTAATGACGATATTGAGGGCTCTGTAAGGAGTCTTATGAGATAATGCGTGCGGTAATAATCGGTAACGGTGATATAAAAGACTATCAATATATAAAAAGCAAAATCAATGACAATGATTTTATAATATGTGCCGACGGTGGCTATAATCATGCGGAAAAAATGGGGATAGTGCCTGATGTGCTTATAGGTGATTTTGATTCGGCAAAGAATTTTGAAAAAGTTAAGGACAGAATTGAATATCCAAAACGCAAGGATTTTACAGACGGTGAACTTGCGGTAGCTTACGCGGTGGATAATGGATATGAAGACATAGTTCTTATCGCCATGACAGGCGATCGTTTTGACCACAGTATAGCGGATATTTTATTGCTTGAAAAGTGCAAAAACGGTGTGCTTATAGATGATAATAATGAAATTTATTTGTTAAAAGATAAATTGTCGTTAAACGGAAAAAAAGGACAAACTCTGTCTATAATTCCGATAAAGAATAATGCGGTCGGAATAACGACAGACGGACTTGAATATCCGTTGAATGACGAAACTTTGTATTTCGGCAGCAGCCGCGGCATAAGCAACGTTATGCTTGCGGATAAATGCAATATTACAATAAAAAGCGGAATGGCATTGGTAATAAAGGTGGAAAGAGTATGATATATCTTGATAATGCGGCAACAACAAAACCGTCAAAAGCGGCAGTTGATGCAATGATTAAGGCGGCGGAATGTTTCGGTAATCCGTCGTCGCTTCACGGTTTGGGTATTGAGGCGGAAAAACTCATAAACGAAAGCAAAAAAAATATTGCCGATATGCTTGGCGTTGAAAGTAAAAATATTTTGTTTACATCAGGCGGTACCGAGGCGAATAATTTGGCTGTTTTCGGCGTTGCGGCGGCACGTCACAAAATCGGTACAAAAATTGTTACGAGCAAAATCGAACATCCGTCTGTACTTGAAGCATTCAGAAAACTTGAAATTGACGGATTTAATGTTGAGTATCTTGACGTTGACAGTGAAGGCAGAGTAGACCTTGATATGCTTAGAAACGTTCTTGATGATGAAACGATACTTATAAGCGTTATGCACGTCAATAATGAAACAGGCGTTATTCAGCCGATTGAAGAAATCAGAGAAATTATGCTTGAAAAAGCACCTTATGCACATCTTCATAC
Organism: Hominilimicola sp.; assembly: GCF_046972485.1. Taxonomy (NCBI): domain Bacteria; kingdom Bacillati; phylum Bacillota; class Clostridia; order Eubacteriales; family Oscillospiraceae; genus Hominilimicola; species Hominilimicola sp. The sequence goes on along the minus strand of NZ_JBKVWU010000113.1, from coordinate 1,138 downwards.
TGACTGCGTGCAGTCGTTTGGTAAAATAGATGTGAAACCGAAAAAAATGGGTGCGGACCTTGTTACGATAAGCAGTCATAAAATTCACGGCTTTAAAGGTACGGGTGCATTGTATGTAGCAGATACAAGAATGATACGTCCGATATTGTTCGGCGGTGAACAACAGGGTGAAATAAGACCGGGTACGGAAAATGTAGGCGGTATACTTGCGTTCGGTGCGGCGGCTGCTGAATGTGACACTGACCAATCAAAACTTATACATTTGAGAAACACAATGAAAGAAAAACTTCAAGAAATACCGAATATTAAGATAAACGGCTCTGACGAATATAATTCCGGCAGTGTTTTAAACGTATCGTTTATCGGCATAAAGGCTGAAATACTTCTTCATTCACTTGAGACACATAAAATATACGTTTCAACAGGTTCGGCTTGTTCAAGCCACAAACCGCAGCCGAGCCATGTACTTACGGCTATGGGACTTGATAAAAAAGAAATTAACGGTGCGGTGAGAATCAGTTTTGACAGATTGACAGAAGAAGCAGATGTTATAAAAGCGGCGGAAATTATTGCAAAAGAAGTTGCGACAATAAGGAGATTTATGTAAATGAAAGAGATTATTCTTGCAAAATACGGAGAAATTATATTAAAGGGCGGTAATCGTCCGAAGTTTGAAAATATACTGATGAACAACATCAGAAATTCACTGAAAAATGTGGCTGAGGTAAAGGCAAGACTTGCACAGGCTACAATTTATGTCGAAGTTTTCGATGAGGATAAAATGGATATTGTAGTGGATAGATTGTCGAAAATATTCGGTATTGTTTCAATTACAAGAGCGGTTGTTTGTGAAAAGGATATTGAGGATATAAAGGCTAAAGCCAAGGAATATTTGAAGAAAGACTTTAAGGACGGCGTTAAATTTAAGGTTGAGGCAAAGCGTTCTGATAAGCAGTTCCCGCTTAACTCACCTCAAATTTGTATGGAAGTCGGCGGTTATCTTGACGACGAATATCCGAATATAGTCGTTGATGTTCATAATCCCGAAGTTACGGTTAAAGTCGAAGTCAGAGATTTCGGTGCATACGTTTATGCAGATGAAAATAAAGTGCAGGGACAGGGCGGTATGCCAATAGGC
>NZ_JBKVWU010000112.1:0-7431 GCF_046972485.1 Hominilimicola sp. | reverse complement strand
CTGTTGAATGTTCACATAAAATATGTTAAAATCAAATTAGTAAATATGTTGCAGAAAGGAAATGTGAAATGGCGATACACGTTATTAATGAAGCAAAAAGATGCTTGAACTGTAAGAAACCTATGTGCAGAGAGGGATGTCCGATACATACACCGATACCGGATATGATACATACGTTTTTAGAGGGGGATATAAATCAAGCCGGCGAGATGGTGTTTGAGAATAATCCGCTTTCAATCGTCTGTTCGCTTATATGTAATCATGAAAATCAATGCGAGGGACATTGCGTTTTGAACAGAAAAGGCTCACCGGTTCATATAAGCAGTATTGAAAATTATATTTCCGAAAACTATTTTGATAAACTTGGTTTTTCGGGGATTGAAAAAAACGGCTTGAAAGCAGGTATAATCGGCTCAGGTCCTGCCGGTATAACCATTGCGGTAATACTTGCACAGCGCGGATATGATATTACGATATTTGAATCAAGAGAAAAAATCGGCGGCGTGTTGAGATACGGTATTCCCGAATTCAGATTGCCGAAATCAATTTTGGAAAGATATAAGGAAAAATTGATTGAGCTTGGTATTAAAATCAGACCGAATACGGCAATAGGTACGACTATAAGCGTTGACGATATGTTCCGTGACGGTTACAGTGCAATATTTATCGGTACAGGTGTATGGAAACCGAACACACTTCATATAAAAGGCGAAACGCTCGGAAATGTGCATTATGCGATTAATTATCTTACCAATCCCGATGTTTACAGACTTGGCGATACGGTTAATATTATCGGTGCGGGTAACTCGGCAATGGACGTTGCAAGAACTGCTTTAAGACACGGTGCTAAAAAGGTTACGGTATTTTCAAGAAGTGACCATTTGGCAGCAAGTCAGCGTGAAGTGGATTATGCAAAGATTGACGGTGTTGAATTCGTGGTACACGTTGAGCCTGTGGAAATTGTAGATGACGGAGTTATATTTGTTGAACTTGAATGTGACGGAAAAGGAAATCTTTCGCCGATAAGAGGAACGGAAAATCTTTATCAGGCAGATTCAACGATTATTGCGATAAGTCAAGGTCCGAAGGACAGAATTGTTTCAACAACGACAGGCTTGGAAGTTAATGAAAAAGGTTTGCTTGTAACAAACACGTTCGGAGAAACTACGCGTGACGGTATTTTTGCGTCGGGCGATGTTGTCCGCGGTGCGAAAACGGTTGTTGAGGCGGTTGCGTATTCAAAGCAAGTTGCAGACGCAATGGACGATTATATGAAGGGTTTAATGCACGAAAGAGATTTATAAATTCAGGAGGTCGATAAATTGTCCGAACAGTGCAAAATATTATTTTATATTTGAATTTAATTTACGGATATTATAAACAAAGGCAAGCCTATCTTTGATATACGGCTTGCCTTTGCACTTTTTGTGAAAATAAACTCTAACGTACAAATGTACGTCGATGAGTTCATTTTCGGTACTCCTTTTTAGTTTTCCATAAAACTTTTCATTTTTTCAACTGTATTTTGGCTTATATTATGCTCAATTTGGCAAGCCTCTTTTTCGGCATCATCTTCGGGAATATGAAGAACATTTACAAGGAATTTTTTAATCATCGTATGACGGTGATATACTGCTTCACCGAGCTCAAAACCCTTTTCCGTAAGAATTATATCGCCGTAAGGCTCGTGAGAAACAAGACCTTGCTTTTTTAGAGTATTTACCGCTCTGTTCACACTTGGTTTTGATATTTTGAGTGCAAGGGCAATATCCGTTATGCGCACACTCGTCTTTTGCTTTGAAATTTCATATATTGATTCAAGATAATCTTCCAGTGCGCTTGAGATACAAATATCATTATCAACTAACATATTAATCACCATAGCCTTTCTGTCCGCAAACTAATAAAAAAATAAAGAGGGTATAGAAACATTACTGTTTCTAAAACCCTCTTTGGTTTCGAAAATTAATATCAATTAAATTATGCCTTTATTATAACCTAAATCACTTTAATTTGCAATAGCTAACATAAAAAAATTTAATTTTGTGAAGTCTATACAAATAAATTACCGATTTGGAATACAAGCGTTGACATTATCCACGCAACAGAAAGCTGATATAATACCGAAAATGCGGTTAATTTTCGTGAGTTGAGTTCACTGCGGAGTGTTGACACTGCGGCGATACAAGGCACATAAAGCAGTACAAACGTTAAAAACGAATATGCCGACAGGGGAGTGAATGAAGTCGTAAGGCACGATACAAGGTCGGCGGTGTTGTATGCTCCGTATAGGATTGACATAGTTGACACGACTGCCTCTTTTGCGGCAAAACCTGAAATAAGGCTTACCGCAACTTTCCAATTACCGAATCCGCAAGGTTTAAATATCGGTGCGATAAGTTTTCCTAAAGTGCCGATAATGCTGTATTCGCTGTCAGCGGTTAAATGCAAATGAAAATCAAGATTTTCCAAAAGCCAGATGATTATACTTGCAAACAAAATTACAGTACCTACTCTTGTAAGGAAGTCCTTGACTTTATCCCACATATGATTAAATGTCGATTTGAAAGTCGGCATTCGGTAGGGTGGAAGTTCAAGTACAAAAGGCGGTTCATCGCCTTTGAATACCGTATTTGACAAAATCAATCCCGAAATTACCCCTAAAGCTATCCCTAAAATGTATAAACTGAATGTGACGATACCTGCATTATTCGGAAACAGTGCCGCTGTAAATACCGCATAAACCGGCATTTTTGCACCGCACGACATAAACGGTATCAACAGCATTGTCAGTTTTCTGTCACGTTCGTTGTCAAGCGTTCTGACTGCCATTGTCGCAGGAACACTGCACCCAAATCCCATTATCATAGGTACAAACGACTTGCCCGAAAGACCGATTTTTATAAAAAGTTTGTCCATAATAAAAGCCGTTCGTGCCATATATCCCGAATCTTCAAGAAAGGAAAGGAATAAAAATAACAGCATTATCTGCGGAAAAAATGTTATGACACTGCCTATTCCGGATATTATTCCGTCAAGCAAAAGTCCTTTGAAAAATGCACCGACTTCGGCTGATGTTAAAATATTTTCAAGCATATTTGCAAACTGAACGTTAAACAGGGTGTCGAGCATATCGGACATCATCGAACCAAAAGTTCCGAACGTTATCTGAAAAACACAAAACATTACAAGTATAAAAATCGGTATCGCAAACAATGGGTGCATAGCGATTGAATCTATTTTTTCGGTCAGAAGAAATTGTCTGTTTTGACCGATTATTTTTACGCAGTCGGCTGCGACTGATTTTATGAATTTGTAGCGAGCTTGCGCTATATGTGTTTCGGTATCATTTTTTTCTGTAAGTTGTATGGCGTAAAAACGGCTTATTTTATTTTTTAAGCATAATGCGGAAATTGCCCTTTCAATTTCCGCATTGTATTTAATTTGATTTTGTGTATTACCGCCTAAGTTACATTCTTTGATGAGTTTTTCAATCCCGATACATTTGCTTGCCGAAATCGGAACAGACGGTATATTAAGACGTTTTGTCAACATATTTGCATTAATTTCAAAACCGTTTTTCTTAACTGCGTCCGCCATATTCAGTGCGATTACCATAGGCACGCCTGTTTCGGCAAGCTGTGTTGTAAGGTAGAGATTGCGTTCGAGGTTGGTTGCGTCAACTATGTTGAGTATTAAATCGGGCTTTTCATTTATAATGAAGTCGTGCGTTATAATTTCCTCCGCACTGTTCGGTGAAAGGGAATAGATACCCGGAAGATCGACTATAAGCATATTTTTGTTGTAACGGCATATGCCTTTTTTGCTTTCAACAGTAACGCCTATGCGGTTGCCGACATCATAATTACTGCCTGTGAGTTCGTTGAAAAGAGTTGTTTTTCCGCAATTCGGATTGCCGACAAGAGCAACGACTGTTTTTGTATCGGACATTCATTTCACCACCTTGTGAATAAAAATTTTTTCGGCGTCCTTTTTTCGTATACCTATGTTACAGTTGAGTACACGAAATTCGACAGGATCGCCGAGCGGTGCTAATCTAAGCATTTTTACGGTTGCACCGGGCGTCATTCCCATATCGGAAAGACGGCGTTTAATTGAACCGCTTAACCGTATTGCGGATATAACGCCGGATTCGTTTTTCTTTAAATTGCTTAAATTCATATATCAGTCCTTTCGCCATACAAACGAGCTGACAAACTTTTGAAGCTCAACGATTATAAGAGGCATAACGGACAGTACCGTTACAACAATCCAGCCCATAGCATTGAGCGGAATAACTCCGAAAATATTTGCAAGGTACGGAACGGAAATTACCGACACCTCCAAAATAAGTCCCGAAATCAGTGAAAGCACAAGGTAAGGATTTTTAAATATACCGGCTTTAAAAACGGAGTGTTCACTTCTCATATTAAATGCGTGTACCAACTGAGAAATACTAAGCACCGCAAATGCCATTGTACGACCTGCTGTAATACCGCCGAAGATGTTTGCACCTATGGTGAATGCCAAAAGTGCGAGTGCACCTATCATCAAGCCCTCAAATATGATTGTCAGCCAAAGTCCGTCGGCAAATAAACCTTTTTTCGGTGAACGCGGCGGTTTATCCATTATATCGCTGTCGGGAGTGTCAAGTCCCAAAGAAATAGCAGGAAGTGAGTCGGTGACGAGATTTACCCATAAAAGCTGTATAGCGGTAAGCGGTGACGACCAACCGAACATAATACCCGAAAATACGGTCAGAATTTCGCCTATGTTGCTTGAAAGCAAAAATTGTACCGCTTTTTTGATGTTTGAAAAAATACTTCTGCCCTCACGGACTGCATATATAATGGTAGCAAAATTATCGTCCGTAAGCACCATATCGGATGCTGATTTTGCAACGTCCGTACCTGTTATACCCATACTGCATCCAATATCGGCGGCGGAAAGTGCAGGCGCGTCATTTACACCGTCACCTGTCATTGCGACAATTTCACCGTTGGCTTTAAGCGCTTTTACAATTTTCATTTTATGGCTCGGAGTAACGCGTGCAAATATGTTGTATTGATTTATTGTGAGTGCAAGTTCGTTGTCCGATATTTTTTCAAGAATATCGCCTGTCATAACCTTTGAATTATCGTCCGCAATTCCGATTTTTTTCGCAACAGATAAAGCCGTTTCTGCGTGATCGCCTGTTATCATAATAGGACGAATACCTGCTCTTTTACAAAGTTCTACGGATTGCTTTGCCTCTTTTCGCGGCGGGTCTTCAATGCCGATAAGACCGATAAATACCATATTGTTTTCGTTGATTGCTGTCTTTGTGTAATCATCACGATAACAAACCGCGATTACACGCAAACCGTCCGAAGTCATTTTTGAATTTTCGGATATAATTTTTCGCTTGCTCTGTGAAGTAAGCGGAATAGCCTTTTGACCGTTATAAATATCGGTGCATAGCGGAAGTACAAATTCCAATGCACCCTTTATTATTGTTTTATAACCTTTTATGTCCCTGTGCATTGTAGTCATTCGTTTGCGTGTCGAGTCGAAAGGTATTTCGGCAATACGTCTGTATTTTTTGTCAAGTACGGACTTGTCAAAACCGTGTTTTTTTGCGGCGGCGAGTATTGCACTTTCTGTCGGACTTTTGTGTCCCTCATCACAGTCGCAACACATCGAACAAAGTCGTATCAGCTTTTTTTCATCGTACGTATAAAATGAAGTTACAGTCATTTTATTTTGCGTTAAAGTGCCTGTTTTGTCGGAGCATATTACGGACGCACTGCCGAGCGTTTCGACAGACGGAAGGTTTCGTACTATTGCGTTATGTTTTGACATACGCATTACGCCGATTGCAAGCATAATCGTAACTATTGCCGGAAGTCCCTCAGGTATTGCGGCAACCGCCAAAGAAACGGCTGTCATAAACATATCAAACGGCGGAAGATGACGGAACAGGCCGACAATAAAAATAACAAGGCATACGAAAAGTGCGGCAATACCGAGTGTTTTGCCTGTATCGGCAAGCTTTAGCTGAAGCGGTGTCTGCGGTGTTTCATCATCAAGGAGCATATTCGCAATGTGTCCGACTTCCGTATTCATTCCCGTGCCTGTAACTATCGCGGTGGCTTTTCCGCCTGTTACGGAGGTGGAAGAAAGGATTATATTTTTTCTGTCCCCAAGTGCCGTGAATTCTTCAAGTACAACCGATGCGTCTTTTTCGGCGTTTACAGATTCACCGGTAAGAGAGGATTCGTCTGTTGTGAGGTTGTTAGATGTGACAAGACGGCAGTCTGCGGCAACAAGATCGCCTGCCGATATTATAAGTATATCACCGGGAACAACGTTCGCGGCAGGAATATTAAGCTCATTGCCGTTTCTGAGTACACAGGCATGGGGTGATGATAGTTTCTTTAAAGCCTCAAGACTTTTTTCGGCACGTTTTTCTTGAATAACTCCGAGCAATGCGTTTAATATGACGATTGCAAGAATTATTACAGGTTCTGTTATATCCGCGTCACCTTGCATAATTGACGTTATAAATGATACCGCAGCGGCGGAAAGAAGTATAATTATCATAAAATCATTAAATTGTTCAAGGAATTTTATAAATATGTTCTTTTTCTTTTTTTCGATAAGTTCGTTTTTGCCGTAATGGTGAAGTCGTTTCTTTACCTCGTCATGTGTAAGTCCTGTTTTTATATCCGTACCGAGCAATTCGGCGGTTTGCTGTACGGTTTTATTGTGGTATGTTTGCATTTTTATACCTCCTCTGTTTTATACGATATAACTATTCCGTATTGCCTGTATTTATAACCAACTTGTCTTTAAATTGTAATCAAAATGTTTTAGTGTCCCCTCCGAAAATGTGTTATAATGTAAGAAAAGGAGGGACACTAAATGGCAAGAAAGGCAAGAGAGATAAGTAAAAGCGGTAATTATTATATTACGCTGAAAGGCAATGAACTTTTTGTAACAGACGAGGATAAAAAAATGTTTGTTGAAATTCTTGAAAAGAATTTCGCAACGGGTATTGTACATAGCTATTATCTTACAAAGTCGGAAATTCGTCTTGTTGTAAAAGAGGGTGAAAAGGGAATTTCAATGACAATGAAACCTGTCACGACAAGCTATGCGAGATATTTCAACAGAACTCACGAAAGAGAGGGCAAGCTTTTTGCGGACAGATTTAAAAGTGAGCCTCTTGAAACTGACGAAGAAATAGAAGAATGTATCAAAAATTTAGAAAACGATACGCCGAAAAAGCAGGCAAAACCTAAGAGAACCGCACCGAAGAAAAAGGACGTGACAAAGGTTAAAAAGATTGAAATCAAAATCGAGAAAACAGAAGAAACAAAACCGATCGAGGAAAAGAAAGAAGAAAAGAAAAATAAACTTCCGTCATGGCTTTTGTGATGTCATAAACAT
>NZ_JBKVWU010000111.1:0-7473 GCF_046972485.1 Hominilimicola sp. | reverse complement strand
CTATATGTATATGTAATTATGTAATAATTTGAAAGGATGACTTTTTTATAATGAATAACGCAGATAAAACAATGGACAAAATCGTAGCGCTTTGTAAAGGCAGAGGCTATGTGTACCCAGGCAGTGAAATTTACGGAGGTCTTGCAAACACTTGGGATTACGGTCCTCTCGGTGTTGAATTTAAGAACAACGTAAAAAAAGCTTGGTGGAAAAAGTTCATACAGGAATCAAAATATAATGTAGGTCTTGACTGTGCAATCCTTATGAACCCAGAAACATGGGTTGCGTCGGGTCACGTCGGCGGTTTCTCGGATCCTCTTATGGACTGTAAAGAATGTAAATCACGTCACAGAGCGGACAAGCTGATTGAAGACTTTGCACACGAAAAAGGTGAGGACATCACAGTTGACGGTTGGAGCAAAGAAAAGATGGTTGAATACATCACAGAAAATAACATTGTCTGCCCAAAATGCGGCAAGCAAAACTTTACTGATATTCGTGAATTTAACCTTATGTTCAAGACATTCCAAGGTGTTACGGAAGATTCTTCATCAGTAGTATATCTTCGTCCGGAAACTGCACAAGGTATTTTCGTAAACTTCAAAAACGTACAACGTACAAGCCGTAAAAAAGTACCTTTCGGCATCGGACAAATCGGTAAATCATTCAGAAACGAAATCACACCGGGTAACTTCACATTCCGTACAAGAGAATTTGAGCAAATGGAACTTGAATTTTTCTGTGCACCGGGTACAGACCTTGAGTGGCACGCATATTGGAAAGAATACTGTATGAATTTCTTACTTAACCTTGGTATAAGAAAGGAAAACTTGCGTTTCAGGGATCACTCACCTGAAGAACTTGCATTCTATTCAAATGCAACTGCCGATATTGAATTTGTATTCCCATTCGGTTGGGGTGAACTTTGGGGTATTGCAGACAGAACCGATTATGACTTAAAGCAACATATGGAACACAGCGGTGAAAGTATGGAATATATGGACCCAATCACAAACGAAAAATACGTTCCGTATTGTATTGAGCCGTCACTTGGTGCAGACAGAGTTGCACTTGCATTCCTTGTTGAAGCATATGACGAAGAAGAACTTGAGGGCGGCGACACAAGAGTTGTTATGCACTTGCATCCGGCGCTTGCACCGATAAAGGCTGCCTTTCTTCCGCTTTCAAAGAAACTTGACGAAGGTGCAACAGCTGTATACGAACAGCTTTCAAAGAAGTTCAACTGTGAATATGACAATGCCGGTTCAATCGGTAAGCGTTACAGAAGACAAGACGAAATCGGTACACCGTACTGTATCACATATGACTTCGATTCAGCAGAAGATAACTCGGTTACAGTCCGTGACAGAGATACAATGGAACAGCAAAGAATTAAGATTGACGAACTTGAAAAGTTCTTGGAAGATAAGTTAGAATTTTAATAATGTTGTTGGTGGGGGTAAATTGCTATGAAATTTGTTGATGAATTTAAAGATTTTATATCTCGCGGAAACGTAGTTGATATGGCAGTCGGCGTTGTTGTCGGCGGTGCATTTAAAAGCATTGTAGATTCACTCGTTGCCGACATTATCAACCCGGGTATTGCATACGTTGTATCTCTTATAACAGGCGCACTCAAAACAGCCGCTACAAGTACAGTCGGTGACACAAGTGCCGTTGAATCGGTTATGGATATGTCTAAATGGATAATTCCGGGTACATCAATAAATATCGGTAATTTCCTTTCGGCTATTATTAATTTCCTTATCCTTGCATTTATAATTTTCTGCGTAGTTAAGGGACTTAATAAACTAAATGATAAATTCAAAAAGAAAGTTGAGGAAGAAGTCACTCCTGCAGGTCCTACCCAAGAAGAACTTCTTGCCGAAATACGCGATTTGTTAAAAGACAAAGAATAATACAAAACCCAATCGAACGAAATTCGATTGGGTTTTCTTTTATTTTTCTATTTGCTTTACCTCTGCATACGGCTTCATATTTCCATTCCACACATATACATCTATACTGTCATATTCCGTATCACTCAAATCAACCTCCGCCGTCATATTATGTATATCAGGTGTCACAATCTTTTTAAGTTCATTACCTTTTCTGAACGCAACATACATCACTTCGTCATCTTCTTCAAAATTAAGCGATACGATAAGTTTGTTATCTTTTATTCCACACTCAATTTTATTGTTCATTAAAACAGTCGGCATTGGTGTGACTGTCGGAGCAGCCGTTGGTGTTGCCGTTGGACTTAGCGTCGGTGTCGGTACTGTCGTTGGTGTTGCTGTCGGTTTTACCGTTGGTGTTGCCGTTGGACTTGGTGTTACTGTCGGTGTCGGTACTGTCGTAGGCGTTGCTGTCGGTTTTACTGTTGGTGTTGCCGTTGGACTCAGTGTTGCTGTCGGTGTCGGTACTGTCGTAGGCGTTGCTGTCGGTTTTACTGTTGGTGTTGCCGTTGGACTCAGTGTTGCTGTCGGTGTTGCCGTTGGACTTGGCGTCGGTGTCGGCATAATTGCCTTAACCGCATTATACGCATTCAATCTTCCGCCGCTTATAACTTTACCTGTAAGTGCCGAAAGCTTGTCTGAACTCGAACACAAAGTTTCTTTAATTTTTTTTGCAGAAATATTCGGATTTACTGCACGCATTACCGCAACAGCACTTGCAACCATAGGTGTAGCCATAGAAGTTCCCGACATTGTTCCGTAACTGCTTGTCGGAATTGTACTGTAAATAACTGTACCCGGTGCTGCAATATCAACACTTGTTGCACCGTAATGCGACGTACTGCTGAGTTCATCACTGCTTGTCGTGTTTGCAACAGAAATTACATTGTCAAGGTCTTTTGTAAGTTGTGACGGATACACTGCCACTTTGTCATTATCCGCTTGCGGTGTACTTGTCGCAATATTTCCCGCCGCAATAGCAAAGAATATATCCGGCACCGCCTCAATCGCCGATTTAACGATACTCACCGAAGTACTTCCCCAACCTGCACCGCCAAAACTGCAATTAATAATATTTATATCATTCTTTTTCGCGTAATTAATCCCTTCTATTATATAAGATAAAGTACTTTTACCACTGCTGTTAAAAATCTTTATTGATGCGATTTTGGCATTACGTGCAACAGACGCCACACCCTTGGAATTGTCGGTCACCGCACTCACAATACCTGCAACGTGGACGCCGTGATTACTCACATATGACACATCACCGTTACTGTCACCGCAATTCCAACCATATATGTCATCAATATATCCGTTACCGTCATTATCAATGCCGTCACCGACAATTTCTCTCGTATTCACCCATATATTATCAATTAAATCCTCGTGATTTGTCTGTATACCCGAATCCATAACTCCGACAGTCACATCAGAGCAATCAATATCAAAATCCCAAAGCTTTTTTGCACCGATTAAATCAAGCACAGCTTGTTTTCCGTTTTGATAGTACGTGTCATTAGGTTCGGAAAACTCATATACATTGTAGTTAGGCTCTGCATATTCAATATTCGGCATAGCCTTTAACTTTTCAATCGTATCTATAACATTTTCACGGCTCGGATTTTCCAAATCAAGTACATATATAATAGGCTCTGTTTTATCAGAAAACAAACTGATACTGCTTGCATCGTCACCGAAAATACATTTTGCATCACTGATATTCAATTCTTCAAACGGGTCTGAACACATTGAAACAGCATCGGTAATCTGCGGTTTTAACTGCACAAGCACACTTCCGTAATCAAAATCCAACCCGTCATATTCATCTGCATAAACATTAATCCCCAGCCACATCATAGCCAATAATACGGCAAAAAATATATATCTGAATTTTTTCATAACCATAGCTCCGTTTTTCAAATTGCTTTAATTTCAGTATATCACTCAATTTTTATAAAGTCAATTTAAACCTCGTTTTTCGCTTGACTTTTTTGTTTTACTATGGTAAAATATTAAGGTACTTTTGGAGAAGTATCGAAGCGGTCATAACGGGGCGCACTCGAAATGCGTTTGCCTTAACAGGCACGTGGGTTCGAATCCCACCTTCTCCGCCAAAGAGAATGCTGATTTTTAATCCGCATTCTTTTTTTACTATGTGAATTTTTATAAAGGAGTAAAACAATGCAGACAGAAGAAAAACAAATGAAGATGAGTTATCTTATAAAGCGCTTTGTACCGTATTTCAAAAAATACAAATGGATACTGATACTCGATCTAATCTGTGCGTCACTGACAACGGTTTGTGAGCTTGTATTCCCAATGCTCGTGCGTTACATAACAAATATGGGTATCAATAACATAGCAGGATTAACCGTCGGAATAATCTTAAAAATAGGACTTTTCTATCTGATTTTAAGAATAATCGACTCTGCGGCAAATTTCTATATGGCTGACACAGGACATATTATGGGAGCAAAAATCGAAACAGATATGCGCCGTGACTTATTCGCACACCTTGAAACGTTTTCACATTCATACTTTGCCGAACACAAAGTCGGACAAATTATGGCACGAATAACAAGTGACTTGTTTGATATAACAGAATTTGCACACCACTGCCCCGAAGAATTTTTCATCGCCGCACTGAAAATAATCGTTTCATTTATAATTCTTTGCGGAGTAAACGTACCGCTTACGGTTATTGTGTTCGCATCACTTCCGCTTATATTCTGCTTTGTAAAATTCTTTAATACGCGTATGCGTAAAGCGTTCAAGAAACAGCGTAACCAAATCGGCGAAATTAATTCACAGGTTGAGGATACATTGCTCGGTATAAGAGTGGTAAAGTCATTTGCGACAGAAGAACTTGAAGCTGAAAAATTTGAGGACGGCAACAAAAAATTTCTTGATACAAAAAAACTCGGATATTTCTATATGGCAGGTTTTCAAACATCAAACAGAGCCTTTGAGGGTGTAATGTATTTGATAGTCGTTGTTGCGGGTGCGTTGTTTATGATTAACGGCAAAATCTCCCCTGCCGACCTTACCGCATATCTTTTGTATGTAAGCACGCTCCTTGCCACTTTGCGTACAATCATTCAATTTACCGAACAATTCCAACGCGGTATGACAGGTATTGAGCGTTTCCTTGAAATTATGGACGCACCTGCCGAAATAACAGAAAAAGAAAATGCCGACGAATTGAAAAATGTTCAAGGAAATATAACGTTTGAAAACGTCGGATTTCATTACAGTGACGATGACACAAACGTGCTGTCAAATATAAATCTTAACATCAAGAAAGGCGACAGCGTTGCACTTGTCGGTCCGTCAGGCGGCGGAAAAACAACGCTTTGTAACCTTATCCCACGTTTTTATGACGTCACAGAAGGACGTATTTTAATTGACGGCAAAGATATAAAAAACGTCACATTAAATTCGCTCCGAAATTCAATCGGTGTCGTTCAACAGGACGTTTACTTGTTCTCGGGAACGGTCTTTGAAAACATCGCTTACGGATTAAGCGGTGCAACACGCGAAGATGTTATAAACGCCGCCAAGCTTGCAGGCGCACATGAATTTATTTCAAACCTCGAAAACGGATATGACACATATGTCGGCGAACGTGGAGTTAAACTTTCGGGCGGTCAAAAGCAAAGAATAAGTATCGCAAGAGTATTCTTAAAAAATCCGCCTATACTTATTCTTGACGAAGCGACCTCCGCACTTGATAATGAAAGCGAAAAAATCGTGCAAGACTCACTCGAAAAACTTGCAAAAGGCAGAACAGTATTCACAATCGCCCATAGACTTACAACAATCCGTAACGCAAATATGATTCTTGTCCTCACCGAAAACGGTATCGAAGAACAAGGCACACACCAAGAATTGATTGATAAAAAAGGATTGTACTACAACCTATACAGTATGTACACCTCACTATAACAAACAAAAATGCGGTCTGTATGACCGCATTTTTTTATAGTAGTGGTGCTACTAACCTTATAATATGTCCTAAAAGCTTTGTGAAAATATTAAAATGTTTAACGTCCTCTAATGTAATCTTCTGCGACAATTCAAGCGTGTCTTTGAAATCACGTTCAATATCCATAACCGCCGGTACATTAAGCATATAAGCCGCACATTCATAGTGAAGATACAAACTTCTGTAATCGTGGTTTACCGTACCGACAATGGCTTTTTTACCGTCACTTATCGACATTTTCGCGTGAACAAAACCGGGTGTATATTCGTATATTTCTATACCTGCTTTCAAAAGTTCCTTATAATATGTTCTCGCAAGATAGAACGCATATTTCTTGTCAGGAATATGTGGCATTATAATCTTAACGTCAACGCCCCTTTGAGCCGCATACTTCATACACTCATACATCTCGTCATCAATAACAAGATACGGCGTCATTATATAAGTATATTCCGACGCATTGTTCAGATTATTTATATACGCACGCTTTCCGACATAAACTTCATCAAGCGGAGTATCGCCGAACGGTATTACAAATCCGTCCGTACTTACGGAATATTTTTTTGACGCTTGGATATATTCACCGCAATCCTCAATGTGTTCATCATTTACGTTCCACATTTCAAGAAACATCGCCGTAAATCCCGCGACCGCCTCGCCTCTGAGCATAAATCCCGTATCTTTCCAATGCCCGAAACGCATCTTTTCATTAATATATTCATCTGAAATATTTATCCCACCGCAAAACGCCACCGCACCGTCTATAACCATTATTTTTCTGTGGTCACGATTGTTTTGGTGAGTTGACAAAAGCGGTACAATCGGCGAAAATATACGACATTTAATCCCCTGCCTTTCAAGATATTCATTGTATTTTCGCGGAAGCGTCACGATACAGCCCATACCGTCATACATAACGCGAACTTCAACGCCCTGTTTAACTTTTTTCTTTAAAATTTCAAGAATTTCATTCCACATACGGCTCGTGTGATTTATAATAAAGAACTCCAAAAATATGAATTTTTCCGCTTTCAAAAGCTCCTTTTTCATATCCTCAAACATTCTCTCGCCTATGCTGTAATACTGTACACCCGTATTTGTGTAAGCAGGAGAACCGCCGTATTTCGATAAATACCTTGCAAATCCGTCCTGATTTTTATCGGTCTGATAAATATTTTTCATAACATCATTGTCTTGAACAAGATACTTTTTGTTTGCCTCTTGAATATTCTTGTAATCGTCACCTATATTCATTGACACTCCCTGTGCCCTTGTAAACAGATAAAACAAAGCACCGAATATAGGTATAATCGCAATAAGCGTTATCCACGTCATTTTAAAAGTAGATTCCTCTGTACGATTAATTTCAAATATTATAAGTACGGCACTCAAAACAGTCGAAAGACCGAACAAAACCTTTGAATAGTCGGAAATCCATATATACATTGCAACAAACGTAATGATATGCATTAAAAGCATTACCATTGCAACGAATTTGTGTGAATATAAAAGTGTGTAGATCTTTTT